>CAKVNA010000020.1 GCA_934776915.1 uncultured Clostridia bacterium | reverse complement strand
ATATAGAAGTTGATGAAAGTTGCAAAGAAAACAAACAAAATTGCATAAAAAATGGGCAAAAAATAGCGGAAAAACTGCAAAAATTTTGCGATTTTTTAAACATTTTTCGAGAAAAACTCATATATAATTCGCTGCACGAAGTATTAAATTTTGCTTGCGACAGCGTGGGATATTTTGATTATTTAACAAGCCTTCCAGACGGCTTTGCAAGAGAAAAAATAGTGCGAGATTTTGTGGAAAGTTTTGAAGGCTCGGATTACAACTTTGACCTTGTTGGCTTTCTTGACTTTGTCAAAAACTATGCCTTTGAAGGGCGTTTTGCGTCAATGCTTGCAACAAGTGACAACGGCGTTACACTAAGCACAATTCACGCCAGCAAAGGACTTGAATATCCCATAGTTTTTGTGGCGGGGTGTGGGAATAACTTTCCAACAAAAACATTTAGAGAGGCAATTTTGAAGGATAAAACATTTGGGCTGGGTATGCAGACTTTTGATGAAATATCCTTTTCAAAATCTACAAATCTTGCCCGAAATTGCATACTTTTAAGCAAAAGAAGAAGTGAGAGATGTGAGGAATTAAGGCTTTTGTATGTGGCTTTGACAAGAGCAAAAAATCACCTAATTGTGATAGGGGAAAACAAAGATTTGTTTGTTGCAGAAAATGATGACGCGGAGGGAGCGGACAATTATCTGAATTGGATTTTGTCCTATCTTAAACCCGCAGAGCGAGCAGCCCTTTTGCTTGGGAAAAAAGAAATTGTCAAAAAGATTTCTGGTGGAGATGTGAAACTTCAAATGTATGCACTTGACGATTTTTGCTTTGACGACACAAAGTCAAGAGAAATTATATTTCCAAAAGACGACAAAAAATTGACTGAAACTATAAGAAAAAACATGCTTCTTGAAATGCCAAAACCATGCAACATTGCTCTTAAAAATTCCGTTTCGAGTTTGCTTGCCGAGCATAGTAGCGACGAAGAAAGTTTGAATTTATCCCCAAAAAAACTTAGCGTATTTGAGGCAAAAAACAGTAAAATTGACAGCGGAAAACTTGGCACATTATATCACAAAATTATGGAAAAAATTGACTTTGAAAGACCACTTGAAAGGGAATATTTTGACAAGATTTTGAGTGACATTAACTTGCCAGATGAATACAAAAAAAAGGTCAATTTTGAAAAAATTTCTACATGTGAAAATAATCTTAAAAAACTGGGCAAACTAATTATAGCGAGGGAGTTGCCGTTTATAAGTTTCTTGCCTTACAACCAGTTGTTTGGTGAGGGAACTGACAAAAAGATTTTGGTCCAAGGGGTCGCCGATATGCTTTTGAGTGACGGAAATAAGACTTTTTTGGTTGATTACAAGACAACAAAGGCTTCTCACCCCGAACAGTTGGTCGAAAAATATAAAGTTCAACTCATGCTTTATAAAATATGCTTGGAACACGCATTAAATCAGAAGATTGACGGGGCTTATATCTATTCTTTCTCGCTTGACAGACTTATTAAAATTTTGTAACACAGACCGCTTGGTCAACAAATTTGCAAAAAATTAAAAAAATTGTCGCAAAACATTTTTATTTGTTGCTTTGATGTGATATACTACAATAAATTTTTGAGGAAGGTGGAAATATGAATTTGCTTGGACTCAGTGGTTCGGAAATTGTGGACTCAGTTAGAAACTTTGTCGTTAACCTTTTTGTCACCCTTGCACAGCAATGGTTTTGGCCTGCAATTTTTGTGGGGCTTATGCTGCTTGCTGTTATTGTTATGGTGGCGCTTATCAAAGGTTCTTATGAAAACAAACTTTTAAAGAGTATTAACAAACTTAACAAGTACTTTTTGGCTAAGCCATTTATAACCGAGGAGAACTTGGTGGAGTTTAACCTTAAAATGAAAAGAGTGCCAAAAACACTTAGAAACTCTTGGCAAATTTATATGCTGAACAGAGAAGATGGGCCAACCAAATATATAAACACAAACACATGCGTTGACAAACCTCTTAGATCCTCTTCCATTGAAAAACACCTTGGCAATTTTTCTATTTTCACAACACTTATTGCAGTGCTTGCATTGTCTGTTGGACTTGCATACTCCTATAAGGCTGGCATTGAAGTTGTTGAAGAAAATATGAGGCTTTTGGTCGCAGTTTTGTGCCCACTTGCTGTTGTTGTTATCTATTCAATTTATGTGCTTTTTGCAAGGCTTAGAAAAAATGAAATCTATTCATTGTTATTTGAAAACTTCCCAGTTTTTGAACGAAACCTAGAAAAAGCAGTCACAACACTCCCAGCGTATGTTGATTATGAAATTCTGTTTACAAAACAAGAAATTAAAGAGGGAATTCCTATTCTTCAACAATATCTTGAGAAGCGTGCATTAGTTGAGCAAGAACAACTTGAAAAAGCAAGAGAAAGTTCTGTTGCTTGTGAAGAATATGACTTTGGTGACCTTGGCATTGACGGCTCACTTGTTTTGGAGCGTGCAATGAAAGAAAGCGAAACCTTTATTAAGGTGAGAAAGCGTTTGCAAGACGAAAGTGACGCTATTGAGGCAGAAAAAGAAAACTACAAAAAGAACTTTGAAACAACAAGCAAAGATATGCAAAGAAAGTTGCAAGCATCAAGGGAAAACTTGGACAGTTTGCGTGCACAACAAGAGGCTTCTACAAACCGTATTGAAAGCAACTATATAAGAAAGCAACAAGGTGACGAAATTAAGAAGCAACAACAACTTGAAAAGGACCTTGAAGAAGCAACAACCAAATTTAACAACGAGCAAGAAGCTCTTGATGGTGAAATTAAAAAGCGTGAAGCAGAAATTGAAGAAAAGAAAAACTTTGTGCAACAAGCAATGCTTCTTGAATTTAAACATTATGCAAACACACTTTATAAGGCTTTGACAGAAAAGGCGGCAGAAGTGGGGAATGAAAAATTGCTTGCTTTGGCACAAGAAAACAGTGACCTTAAAGCACTTCTTACAGACCTTCAAGGCGTGGGCGGAATGACTAACGAGCAACTTGACCCAAATGCCAATTTGATAAAGGGAAATGAAATTACAACTGACGAGTTGTATTCTATGAAACAACAAAACCCAGAGGAAATAACTTCAACTGAGGAAAATGCTATTGACACAGACTCAAATATGTCAGAACAATATGCCGAGCCACAAGATACGCAATATGCTGAAGAACCAAAACAGGCTGAATATCAAACTGAACAACCAGTTGAACAACAACAAGAATATGCAAATGATGTGACAGGAGCAGAGCAAAAAACTGCACAAGAGCCTGTTCAAGATGAAGAAAATAACCCAGAAAAAGAAGATGAGCAATCAACCCCACAAGAAGAATCTGTTGAACAACAAGAAAGCACTTCAAATAAAAATGATTTGACAGAAAAAGATTTGGGTGAGGATATTCCTTCTGCTGACGAAAATGTAAACGGTGAGGACTTCTTGAAAAAAGAAGATGACGACAATGATGATAATGACGGAAATATTTCAAATGAAGCAACGGCAGATGATTTGCAACAAATTCAAAAACAAATTGAGGAAGAAAACAACAGACTAAAGAGAGAGCGTGAACAACTTGAGCAAGAACTCAACAACACAATCTCTAAAATGGACGCACAAACTCCAGCGGGACAATATGGCTACAACGGATATAACTATAATCAATATCCACAAGGCTACCCACAAGGATACTCTCAACCATATGTTGCACCTCAGCCACAACCTCAACCTATTGTCATCCAAATGACACAACCAGCCGCTCAGCCAGCCCCTCAAGCAGAGCAAAAGGTGGAAGAATCAAAGGTTGCTCCAGCAGAACCAGAAGTTGTTAAGGAAGAAAATGACGAAGATGACATTCAACTTCGCCCAGCAAGAAAAGAACGCAAACAATCGGTGAGAAATAGAAGCAAAAGTTCAAGAAGCAAAAAGAGTGTTTCAAGAAAACAAAATTCTGAAATTGACGAACTTAATGCTGAAATGCAAAAATTGCTTAATTCAAACAAATAATTATGAAAACACCCAAAAGATTTTAAGTCCTTTGGGTGTTTTTTTATTGAAATTTATATTTATATATGCTTTTGACAAATTAAGTGTTTAAAAATATTTTTTACAAAATTAGTTTGATCGGGAAAAAACAGTGAGTTCCACAAGTTTGCCATGTCTTTTGGCGCTTTCTAGAGTTAGTGCTGTTATTGGGCTTTCTTTTTTGATAATTATTTCATTATTCACGCCATAAATTGTTTTGACGGCTCGTCTTCCAAGCAAAAAGTTGGGCGAAGCGACAGCACGGGTGGGGGTTGAAGGTGTCTTTATTTCGTCTTCAATTTGAGGGGCTAAGATTGTAACTTTGTGGGTGGGGGCAACGGAATTTTTGAAAGGGTTTGTCCTAGATTTTGAAAGTGTTTTGATTGAGTTTTCACCTTTTGTTACAACAACTTTCCCAAGACTTATAATATTGTCAGGTGATATTTTTTTGTCGCCTATAACTAGGGAATTTAGCCTATAATTATCCGTCAATTCAAGGTCGCTAACTCGTCCCAAATTTTCGCCATCTGCTGAATAAACCTGCATATTCATAGTGGAAAAATCACGGCACTCTGCCTCATTTATGGCAAGAAGCATTGCTTCTTTGCTTTTAATAACTATGGCATCCTGTCCCACTGCACATATTTTCTTAACATTTAGCAAATATTCTTCGTCATCATCATCAAACATTTTAAAATTTTCAATCTTTTTAAAATTTGCATCAAAACAAGCATTTTTGATAGTCCCTTCAACTTGTCCAGAACTAAGATTTAACACTCTTTTTGCAATAAAATCGCTTAGAAGTTTCATTTTTTCTCCCTTTTTGTGTAAGTCAATACTTAAATATATGTAAACTTTTTGCCTTTTATTATTTGATTTGCTAGCATTTTTTTGTTGGGTGTGATAAAATTGTGACGAAAATATGGGAATTTTTAGTTTTTTTTCAAACTTAATAAAAAAGAAAGCAATTTCGCTACCAGAAAAATATAAGGGCGATATTGTTTATTTTGTCCCTTTGAAAAATAATTCTATAGAACTGGGGACAAAAGTTCAGATTGAACATGGATACAATCTTGTTGTTGCTTATCACAACAAAGTTTTGGATATTTTGCGAGATGACGAGGGTGAAGTTAAACTGGAAGATATAACTGTGCCAAGACTGTTTAGAGAACATCACCATATGCTTGCCAAAAAGGGGATAGTCACACCAAAAACTTTGCCAGCGGATATTTACTTTGTAAAACTTGACGGACATAACCTAAGTTTTAAAACTCATGAGAAATTTCTCTGCAAAACGCCAAACGGCAAAATGAAGATTAGGCTTGTTGGCAATTTTGATTTTTGCATAAAAGATATGCGAAAATTTATGGGAGTGTTTTGCTCGGAATTTGCTGTTGTAAGAAACAAAACTCTTGGGCGGGAAATTTCTATTATTATTGCAGATGAAGTGTCAAAAATTTTGGACAAGGCGGAGTTTAGTTTTGATATTTACACCACTTGTAAAGAAAAGGTGCAAGACTTGATTTTGTCCAAATTAAGCAAACTATGTGTTAGTCTGGGCATTGATATTACATCAATTAGAATAGATGACTTAATCATTCCAAAAAAAGAAAAAGCTTTGCATGACTTGGCACTTAAAAGGGGGCAAGAGGACGAGTTTTTGAGTCAGGTTGAACAAGAACTCAACTCGGCACAAAAACCTCAAGAAAAGGTATTTGTAACTGCTTCAAACAGCGAGATAGTTCTGGAAAAAGGAGAAGCGAACAAGGGCGGTGCTTCGTCAAATGGGTCAAGTTTTTCAAATGCGGGACAAGGCGAAAGTTCAGTAAACTTTAATTCACAAAACGATAGTAATTTGTTTTTAGGTGGGGATAATAAGAATAATTTTGGAAGCGTAGATAACTCAACCTACAACAATTTTAATTCAAACAATGCTGGAAAAGTGTTGGAAAATGAAAACTGGGGTGGCTTTGAGCAAACATCTCAACAAAAAGAGCCAAATTTGTTCGAAAATGAAGATGAAAGTGTGCAAGCAGTTGAAAACTATATGGAAAATCACAAAAAAGATGAAGAAAATGAAAAAATTGTAGGAAATAGTGATAAAAGTTCTGAAAATGATAATAAAAACGAAAATGTCAATGTAAAGAAAGAGAATTTTACAAGGAAATGCCCACGTTGTGGCGAAGGTGTTGAAGAAGGTTCAAATTTTTGCAAAAAATGTGGCTCGCAGATAGGTGGATTTGTTGTGTGTCCATGTTGTGGGGCAAAGAACACACCAGAAAGTGTAAGTTGCATGGTCTGTAAGAGCAAATTGTAATTTTTGTGCAGTGGCATATAAAATATTTGACGAAAAGTGATTTTGGGTGTAAAATTTTGTGAGTTAAGCGAAAACCTTGTGATTGTTATATTTTTTTAGATAAAACTTGCTTTTGCGGGGTAGAAATTGAAAAATTAAGAAATAAGGGGAAGCTTAACCAAATATAAAGGAGAAAATATATGGAAATTAACAAAGACACCACTTTGGGTGAAATTTTGAGAAATTACTCCAATGCGGAGGATATTTTGCGTGGATTTGGAATGCACTGCTTTTCTTGTCCAATGAGTCAAATGGAAACTGTGGAGGAAGCAGGTGCTGTTCATGGGCTTGATGTTGATTTTATGGTCAAAAAACTTAATGAGGACCTTATACCAGCAAAAAAGAATTCTAAAAAGTGACTTTTTAGGGAAAAATTTATAGACTTTTATAAAGAACAATTTTGGTCGCCTACGGGTGACCTTTTTTGTTGAATTTTGGCGAAAATGCAACCTATTATATATATAGGGAGTTTTAGGCTTGGAAATGTGACAGTTTGATTTGATAAAGGTAATTTTTTGAAAAGAAAACTATGCTTTTTTATATAATATTTTTGTGCAATTTGCACAAACTTATTTTTTTTTGAAAAAAGGGTATATTTTATTTAAAAAAAGGGTTGACGAAACGAATAAGTTGTTGTAAAATGGTGACACCGTGAAAAATGGGATGAAGCGCAAAGTTACCACTTTTAGCAACAAAACTGGAGAATTTGCGTGGACAAGTTTGAATTAAAATTCAAGCGGGCTGGTTAAAAATCTTTTTAAGATTTTTTTTAAAGACCTTCAATACGAAACACACGGGAAAGTGTATTGAATGTCCCAGCATGGTAGAAGGAGAGTATATGGCAACACAAAAAATCAGAATCAAATTAAAAAGTTATGACCACAACTTGATTGACCTTGCTACTTCTAGAATTATGGAAGCAGCGTCAAAGTCAGGTTCTCAAGTTGCAGGTCCAATCCCACTTCCAACTGAAAAAGAAGTGGTGACAATCATCAGAGCACCTCATAAATATAAAGATAGTCGTGAGCAATTTGAGATGCGAACACACAAAAGGATAATTGATATCTACACACCATCAAGCAAGGCTGTTGATTCACTTATGAAACTTGATCTTCCTGCTGGCGTTGATATCAATATCAAACTATAAAGGTCGAGAGGTGAAAAATGGAAAAAGCTATTTTAGGAAAAAAATTGGGGATGACTCAAGTATTCGACCTTGATGGGAAAGTTACTCCAGTAACTGTTATCCTTGCAGGACCTTGCACCGTTGTCCAAAAGAAGACCGTGGATAAAGATGGATACGATGCTGTGGTTGTTGGATTTGGCGAAGCTAAAGAAAAATCCAAAAACAAACCAGAAATGGGAATGTTTAAGAAAGCTAATGTTGAAGCAAAGAAATATCTTTCTGATACATCAAACCTTGAAGTTGGAAACGAAATCAAATGTTCAGTGTTTGCTGAAGGAGATTTGGTTGATGTGACTGGAACTTCAAAAGGTCATGGGTTCAGTGGCGTTATCAAAAGATGGAACGCAAGAAGACTTAGAATGAGTCACGGCACAGGACCTGTGCACAGAGAAGTTGGTGGCTTGAGCGGAAGTTCAACCCCATCAAGAGTGTTCAAAAATCGTAAGATGCCTGGACAATTTGGTAACGATAGAGTTACAAAACAAAACCTAAAAGTCGTAAAAATTGATGAAGAAAGAAATCTTATGCTTGTCAAAGGCAGTGTGCCTGGTAGCAAAGACGGACTTGTGTTCATCTGCAATGCAAAGAAGATCAAAAGATAAGGAGTAGTCAGAAATGCCTAAAGTTAAAGTTTATAACACAAAAGCGGAAGTTGTAGGACAAACTACTCTTTCAGAAGAAGTGTTTGGCTGTGAATACAACGAACCTCTTATTCACCAAGTTGTGGTTGCTTACAACAATAATCAAAGACAAGGCACAAAATCTGCTTTGCTTCGTAGCGAAGTAAGAGGACATGCAAAGAAGCCTTGGAGACAAAAAGGCACAGGTAGGGCAAGACAAGGCTCAACAAAGAGTGCTCAATGGAAAGGTGGCGGTATCATTTTTGCACCAAAGCCAAGAGATTTTTCTCAAAAAATCAACAAAACAATGAGAGTTGCTGCATTTAAGAGTGCAATCAGCGCAAAACTTGCAGACAATGAAGTTGTTGTGCTTGACAAAGTTTCTTTGGAAGCTCCAAAAACAAAGTTCTTCCAAGAAATTATGAACAATTTTGAAGTGGGCAAGAAAAATGTTATGTTTGTTCTTGACCAAAAGAATGACGATATTCTTCGTGCTTCAAGCAACATTCCAAATGCTCATGTCACATATGCTGATGTGCTTGGAACTTATGATGTTGTTGCAAATTCAAGACTTTACATCACCAAAGATGCAATCAAAAAAATAGAGGAGGCTTATAAACAATGAACGCATATGACATTATCAAAAAGCCACTTCTTTCGGAAAAGAGTTATGCAACAATTTCCGACAAGAAATATACATTTATTGTTGACCTAAACGCAAACAAAGTTCAAATTAGACAAGCGATTGAAGAAATTTTTAAAGTTAAGGTCAAACAAGTGAACACCCTTATTGTCAAGGGAAAAGTAAAAACTCAAAACACCAAACAAGGCAGAAGCGTTGGCAAAACAAGTGATTACAAAAAGGCGATTGTTTGGCTCACCAAAGAAAGCAAACCTATTGAGTTCTTTGAGAGTTTAAATTAAGGGTAGGAGAAAGATAAAATGGCAATTAAAAGACACAATCCAACCACACCATCACAAAGATTTTTGACCACTGCCGATTTTTCAGAACTTACAAAAAAGAAACCTGAAAAATCCCTTCTCGCTGTTAAAAATAAACACGCTGGAAGAAACGCACAAGGCAAAATCACCGTTAGACATCATGGTGGTGGAAACAGACAAAAATATAGAATTATTGAATTTAGGCGTAATCATGACAATGTTCCAGCAAAAGTTGAAGCACTTGAATACGATCCAAATAGAACTGCAAACATTGCACTTTTGCACTATGCAGATGGCGCAAAATCATACATCTTGGCTCCTGTTGGACTCAATGTGGGCGACAAGGTTATGAGTGGTGTTGAAGTTGAAGTAAAAGTCGGAAACTGTATGCCTCTTAAAAACATTCCAGTTGGTAGCGTTGTGCATAATGTTGAACTTAGACCAAACCAAGGTGCGGTTATTGCTAGAAGTGCAGGAATTTCTGCAAGACTTATGGCAAAAGAAGGCAAATATGCAACTCTTAAAATGCCAAGTGGCGAAATGAGAATGGTTCCAGCAGAATGCAGAGCAACTCTTGGACAAGTGGGCAATGTTGACCACGAAATCATTTCTATCGGCAAGGCTGGAAGAAAAAGACATATGGGTGTTAGACCAACTGTTCGTGGTGTTGTTATGAACCCATGCGATCACCCACACGGTGGTGGTGAAGGTAAGTCCCCAATCGGAAGACCAAGCCCAGTTACACCATGGGGCAAGCCTGCTCTTGGATATAAGACAAGAAATAAGAAAAAGGCTAGTAACAAGTTTATAGTAAAGAGAAGAAATTCTAAATAAAGGAGGATAAAAGAATGTCAAGATCAATTAAAAAAGGACCTTTTGTGGATCCAAAGTTACTTGCTAGAATTGAAAAAATGAATGAAGAAAATAAAAAAGAAGTTATCAAAACTTGGTCAAGAGCTTCAACTATCTTCCCACAAATGGTTGGTCACACAATAGCTGTACATGACGGAAGAAAACATGTACCAGTATTTATATTAGATGAAATGATAGGACATAAACTTGGTGAATTTGCTCCAACAAGAACTTTCAAAGGTCACGCTGGCGACAAGACAACTA
>CAKVNA010000019.1 GCA_934776915.1 uncultured Clostridia bacterium | reverse complement strand
ACCTACACCGTTACATTCAACGCCAACGGCGGCGAGTTATCCACAACGGGGGGGGGGGGGTATCCTCTAAGCCTGTAACGCTTGGTAACACTTATGGCACGCTTCCAACCCCAACCAGAAGCGGCAAAACCTTTGTTGGCTGGCATAGGGGAAAGAATTTAATAAATGTTGCAGATAGAAATGTGACTGTTACAAGTTATTATGAGGGACAAAACAACAATGTTGGTTGTGATTTTGTATTGGAAGCGGGGGTAACATATACCCTTAGTTTTTACTATAGAGTAAATTCAATTTCGGACGGTGCCGACTTTGATACGAGTATTGGTTGTGGCGAAACTTCGGTCAATGGGAGTTTTACGAAAGATATTGTTTCTGGTGGAATGATTTATACCGATGGGGGAGAATATAGGCTTGCTTGTGCATTTACTCCAACCTCAGAGCAGTTGTCTTCTAGACCTTATCTTTATTTGCGTTTGCTACGCTCATACACGGCGGAGAAAAGCATTAACGCAGATGTTTACAAAATTCAACTGGAATATGGCGACACTGCAACGGAATATGAACCTTATTCTAAGAATTTGTTAGACTTTGCCGACAGAACGGTGACGGTAGATAATAAATATTATATTCAATATACAACTGATATTTATCTTATCAAAGGACTGACTTACACATTTAGTTTTGATTATGTTGTTAACTCCTCAACCAATGACGGCTCAACTTATCTAGGAGAAATGATGTGTTCTGTGGGTTGTGGGGTTGAAGGTAATTATAACCGAGATATTTATTATCAGCATTTCCCTTGGATAAAGGGAAAGTGTGTTATTACTTTTTATTATCACGAAGGCTATGCTACAACTAATAATTGGGACTCCCCAACAAGATATTTTGCGTTCAGACCAGTTAGGTTTATAAATCCTTACTCTGCAAATGTTTCAATTTCCAATGTACAACTGGAATATGCCTTAGATAAAGAAGTTGCAAATCAAAATTCAACGAATGAAAATATGTTGCAACTTGCAGACGGCAAATACTCAATTCAAAGCGGCAATTTATACAATGAAATTTCAACTAATGTTCAAGTGCAAGCGGGCAAGAGTTATACATTATCTTTTATCAGACAAGAACTTAATTGTTCAGCAAGTTTAAATTATATGTTTATTTCAGTTGGAGCAGGTAAGCAAGGTGTTTACACAAACAGACTTGCAAATGATACATTTGCTGCTATTCTAAAAAGTGAGTCAGATTATATTGATGATGATCTTATGTTTTATATTACATTTTGTCCCCGTGAGGAAGACTTGGTTGACGGAAATTACTTGACCATACGATTTCCAGCTCTTGTAAATTCAGCTAGTGAGTGTTATTTAACCATAAAAGACTTCCGCCTAAAGGAAAACAGTTTGGCAACCGATTTCAGAAGTTACGGGGCGGATATTGTCACTTCCTCAACTCAATATACAACAGTTGGCGACCAAACTTTGCTTGCTATTTGGAAGTGATTTTATGAATATTTGTGACCTTTTGCCCATAAACATTAAATAGTGACAAGCAGTTGTTAAATTTATGTTTTTGGGGGAAGATATGGAAGGTGTTTTGGATAAAAAGGCAAGTATTCTTGGCGTTTTGAAGGGAGTTCTTGTTGCGGTGTGTGTGTCGATTGTGGGGGTGCTGGCATTTGCGCTTGTGTATAAATTTGTGCAAATGGGTGACACAACAATTAAGATTGTAAATCAGATTATAAAGGTTGTGAGTGTGGTTCTTGGGGTGAATGTTGCATTGAAGCCCGACAGAAGCAAAGGGGCGATAAAAGGACTTCTTGTTGGGGCAATTTACAGTGTTGTGGCGTATGCTGTGTTTGGACTTTTGTCAGCAACTTTTACTTTTAGCCTAAGCATTCTTTTTGATGTGCTTTTTGCAGGGCTTGTGGGACTTATTGCAGGCATATTCCTTGTGAATTTGAAGAAATAAATCATACAATTTGAATTTTTGACGAAAAAGTGGAACAAACTCCACTTTTTTTGTTTGAATTGTGAGTTTTGGGCAAAAATTGGGGTGATTTAAGTCATTTTTTTTGTATGTTTTAAAAATTTCACGAAAAATTTTCAACGAAATTGAAATTGTGATTGACTTAACTATTTTTATTTTATATAATAGATTGCATATTGAAAGGAGACGGGCTTTAATGACCAAAACTAGTTCTAGAATTAAACTTGTGCTTGTGGCAATTTTGACAGTCATCGGAATGTTGCTCACTTTTGTCAGTTTTGTTATTCCAACCACAAACACAACATTTCGTGGATTTGCTGGCGCAATAAATTATGGATATGATATCGCAGGGGGCAGATTGTCTGTCTTTGAGGCACAGCGAGGAGAAGGCATGAGTGACAGTGAATTTGAAATTGCTGTAAACTCAACTGTGGACAAATATAAAAGTGTTTTTGCAAGCTATGGGCTTGAAGTGTCGGGACATGTGGACAACTCTGGCGAGGAAACAAAAAGGACAATTAGGATTGTTGTTTCAAACTATGATGATGAAAAACTTACAAATATGTTCTCAAAAAGTGGGCTTGGGACAGACCTTTTTTCGTCCATTGCGTCTGAAAGCGGAATAAGTCTTAACAAAAGCACATCAAGTGACGCCGAGGGCAGCATAACTGGCAAATATTTCAAAAAATGTTATGTGCAAGCGGCAAGTTATGGCTCAACTGACTTGTGGTCGGTCGTTATTGAATTTAATGACGAAGGGCAAGAAATGTTAAGGAACATGACCACTGGAGCAAGTAGCACTGACAAACTCTATTTGCATGTAAATGGGCAAAATATTTTGTATGACAATGAAGGGAAACAAGGCAGGTCAATCAGTGAAACTGGCACAATCTCAAGTCTTACTTTGGCATATGGAAATGAAGAATTTGCAAACACATTGGCACTTCAAATCAACAGTCTTTCAAAACCAGTTATTCTTAAAAAAGTTGTAGATAACAACATCACAAGCGGACTTTCAACTTCCGTTGTTGGAATTTTTGGAAATGTAAAAACAATGCTTATTGTGGGACTTGTGGCAATGGTTGTTGGCGTTATGTTGTTCCTATCCACAAGATACAGAATGTTTGGCGCACTTGCCAGCTGGAGTATGCTTGTTTTTGTGGCAATCTTTGCATTCCTTCTTCAATCAATTCCACTTGTTGTTATGGATATAAATGGAGTTTTGGGAGTTGTTGCAACATTCCTAATTCTCGTTTCTTCCATGGTTCAAATTTTTGAAAGAATACGCAAAGAATATGCTTCGGGCAAGAAAATTCCAAATGCAATTAGAGCAGGGTTCAAGAAAAATGTCCTTCCAACTCTTGAAAAATATTCTTTCTTGCTTATCCTTCTTGCAGTGTTTTATATTGTGGGAACACAAGGCATAAAACACATGGCTTGTGTGCTATTTGTTGGACTTTTTGTAAATTACTTTACACTGTTTGTTATGTTGCGTGGCGTTTGCGCTTGCTACATGGTTTTGAACAGCACCAAGAAAGGTCTTTACAATCTTAAAAGGGAGGCTGTGAGAAATGAAATCTAATAAACAAAACACTTCTTTTGACATTATGAAATTTTTTAAGCCAGCACTTATTGTTATGCTTGCGCTTATTGTTGTGGCGGGCGTAATTGTTGGTGTATTTGGTTTTAATAAGGGCATTGACTTCTCGGGCGGGACACAACTTGTTGTTCAATTTGAAAACAGCAACATTGACATTGAAAGCCCAACTGACTACGAAATTGCTTCAAATGGTGTAAGAAAGATTTTGACAGGGAAAGGTGTAAAAATTGAATCTTTCCAAACTCAAGGTGACTATGGCACAAAAACTTTTGTTGTGACTTTCAAAAAGACAGACAGCAAAACTTTGCAAGACATCCGTGTTGCAATTAACAAACAATTCAACGATTCCGAAGCATTTTTTGCAGTGAAAGACAGCCCGGAACAATGCATTGAATTTTTGGGTGACGGCTTTGATATGACAAGACAAACAACAGAAATCAACGCAACTCAAAGTTCACGAACATGGTTCATTGTTGGGGCTTGTATGCTGTTTGCACTTGTGCTTGCCATTATATATGCTTGCATAAGATTTAAGACTTTGGGCGCTCTTGTTATGGCAATTTCGGGCATTGTTGATGTTCTTTTGACACTTTGCTTTGTTGGTCTTGCAAGAATTGAAATTAACTCATACATCTTTGCAGTGACCGCTTTGGTCCTTTGCCTAAGCGTCTATGCAACGGCAGATTTGTTGTTTACAATTAAGGAAAAGGGCAATGACCCAACTTTGAAAATTAAGTCTAATACAGAACTTGCAAGTGTTGCAGTTGACAGCCTTTGGAAGAAAAATCAAATTGTTTATATAATTGCGCTTATCGCAAGCATTGCTGTTGGTGTTCTAACTGTTCAAAATATTCTTCATGTGGCTCTTGCCTGCATTGCGGGAATTGTTGTTGTGTATGCCACTCACTTGTTCGTTATCCCAGCACTTTGGAGTGTTATGGCAAAACAAAGACATTATGTCTTATCTCACAATGTTCCAGCAAATGTGAAAGAAGATGATGACGAAATTGAAATTGAAGAAGAATAATTTTGATTTTCTTTAACAAATAGTTGTTTTTAAAAACCTATCATAAATATGTGATGGGTTTTTTGTTGCAAAAAATTATTTTTTTGTGCAAAAAGGTGGTTGTCAGAGTGGCAAAAATATGATAATATATTGACATGAGAACTGAAGAATTTAAAATAGAGGAGATTGCAAAAAAATATAATATTTCACCCATTGTCTTGAACCTTATGGAAAAGCGTGGTGTGACCTCTGAAGAAAAATTAAAACACTTTTTAAACCCAACGGACAAGAGTTTCCATGACCCATTTTTGCTTGGCGGAATGAAGGAACTTGTAGAAAGAATAAACAAAGCAGTAGAAAATAATGAAAAAGTGCTTATTTTTGGCGACTATGATGTTGACGGCGTAAGCGCCAGTGCCATTTTAATTAAGTATTTTGCCGAAAGAAATTTCTATGTAGATTACTTTCTTCCAAACAGATATGTTGATGGTTATGGACTGACAAAAGACTCCATTTTGCGAGTGAAAGACAAATACAATCCGTCACTTATCATAACCGTGGATTGCGGAATTTCTTGCCATGAGGAAGTGGAATTTGCAAGGGCATTGGGCATTGATATTGTTATCACCGACCACCATGATATTCCAGAAATTATCCCAAACACAATAGTCGTTGACCCAAAACTTGACGGACAGAAATATCCATTTAAATATCTTTGCGGAACGGGAGTCGCCTTTAAAGTGGTGCAAGCACTATCAGGTCTTGAAGAAGCAAAAAAATATCTTGGGATATGTGCCATAGCAACCATTGCCGACATTGTTCCATTGGAAGATGAAAACAGGGCTATTGTCAAACTGGGCATGCAATCTTTTGACAAGACTTTGCCGCTGGGCATAAAGATGCTTTTTGAAGAAAACAAAATGCAACTTAATTGTTCGTCAACAGACATAGCCTACAAACTTTCGCCAAAAATCAATGCCGCAGGCAGAATGGGTGACGCAAGTGTAGCACTTAAACTATATATAAAAGATGACAAATTGCTTCTTAAAAACACCATAACAACACTTGGCAACCTAAACACCGAACGCCAAGCCATTTGCAATAGAATTTATGATGATGTGGTGGACAAACTTTCTCAAATAAATATTGCAAATTACAAGTCCATTGTGCTTTTTAGCAAAAAATGGGATAGTGGCGTTTTGGGAATTGTTGCAGCAAAAATTGCTGGGGAATACAACCGCCCAACAATTCTTTTAAGCGATATGGGCGAAGAACTTAAGGGCAGTGCAAGGAGCATAAACGACATTGACATTTTCAGTGCCATTTCTTGCACAAAAAAAACACTTGAAACTTTTGGCGGACATAAAATGGCTGCAGGGCTTACAATTAGGAAAAAGCAATTCAACGACTTTTTGTCCAGCTTAAACAACTATCTTGACAAGCACTACTCGCCAGATGACTTTTTGCCATGCGAAAAGTTTGATATGGAACTGAAGTTTGACCAAATTAACGACAAACTAATCTCTGACCTAGAACTTATTGAGCCATGCGGCTGCGGCAACTCAAAGCCAATTTTCAAATTGAATTTGAGCGAAGGTGCAACATTTTCTACAATGCCAAAACACCCAAATCATTTGACAATTTTCAACAAAAATATAAACATTATTGCCTTCAACTGCTACAAATATTTGCCACTTCTTAAAGGCTCAAGTGATAGAAGTGTTCAACTTGAATTCCAGAGTTCAAGTTTTAAGGGGAAAAGATATTACAAGGGCATTGCAAATGACATCTCAACGGGCAAACTTGTCAAACCAAAAACAGATGACATTATGCTTGGCGAATATTTAAAACAACTTTCATATGGCTCTTGTGGCACAAAAAAACCACAATTTTGGGATAAAAATAGGCTTAAACAAATTGTAAATCAAGCAAAGCAAGACGCTTTTGGAACACTGTTTGTTAGTTATTCCTTTGGAGCATATAGAGAATTTTGCATAGAAAATAGCGACCTTGTTTTGTCACATTGTCTTTATGAAGTTATAAAAAATAGCGGTGTAAATAGTATCGTTTTGTGTCCAACAGACTTTGATAACTTTGGCTCATACAAGCGAATTGTATTTCTTGACGGAGTGCTGTCAGCAGGATTTTTAAAAGAAATATCAAAGCACTCGGGTGCAACAGTTTATGTGCCAGCGGACAAAAAAATTGATAGAAAAATTTTTGTTGGACTTTCAACTGATAGAAAAGTTTTTGCTAAATATTTCAAACTTTTAAGCGACTTTGCGTCAAGTCAAGACAGTTTCTTAAGCGACATTTCACTTTTCAAACAACTACAAAGCAAAGATAGGTCAATAAATTTCAAACAATTTATTTTCTGCCTTTATGTGTTTTTGGAACTTAAAATCTTTGAAATGCAAGACGATTTGGGACTTAAATCACTAAAAGAAGATAAAAAAGTTGTGTCACCGCTTACAAATTCACAATTTTATAACGAAGTGTGTTTGACGCTTAAAACTGTTTAAAAAACAAATAAAGTTTTTGCAAAACGCTTGACAAATGAGGGAAAATGATATATTATATCTGCGTTACCTACGGCAAGGGAGTTCGAGTTATACTCCAAACGGCTTGCTTTGCTGTGTGGCGAATCTATAAAAGGAGTTAGAAAAATGGACAAACAAATTAAAGACGAAATCATCAAGAAGTATGCTAGAAATGAAAAAGACACTGGTTCAACAGAAGTTCAAATTGCAATCTTGACCGAAAGAATCAATCACTTGACTGAACATCTTAAGGCAAATCCAAGCGACAAACATTCAAGTCGTGGACTTTTGAAACTTGTTGGACAAAGAAAAGGACTTTTGAGTTATCTTGAAAAAGAGGACATTGAAAAATTCAGAAGTTTGAAGAAATCTTTGAACATAAGATAATTTAATAGCGGGTTTGGGATAGCGAAAACTATCTCTGCCCGTTTTTTTAATTTTTTTTTATAAAATGGGCAATATGATTGACAATATTTGTTTGTTGTGGCAAACTAAAAGAGTTATTAGGAGAAAAAAATGAGCGTAAATGAAAGCATTTTTGAAACGACTGTTGGCGGAAGAAAATTGACTGTTAAAACTGGAAAATACAGTGAACAAGCCAACGGCACTTGCTGGGTCAAATGCGGCGAAACTGTTGTTCAATGCAGCGTGACCATGGCAGAAAGCCCAAGAGATGGCATTGACTTCTTTCCACTTGGGGTGGACTTTGAAGAAAAAATGTATTCTGTGGGCAAAATTCCTGGCGGATTTAAAAAGAGAGAAGGAAGACCAAGCGATAAGGCTATTTTGACATCAAGACTTATCGATAGACCTTTAAGACCACTTTTCCCAAAAGGGTTTTATAACGATGTTGCAGTTGTCTGCACGGCACTATCTGTTGACCCAGACATTGCTCCAGAACCACTTGCAATGCTTGCTTCAAGCGTGGCACTTTCCATTTCAGATATTCCATGGGCAGGGCCTACGGGCAGTGTTGTTGTTGGCTGCGTTGACGGAAAATTTATTATCAACCCAACCCCAGCACAGAAAGAAAAAAGCGATATGCATGTAACTGTTTCTGGCACAAGCGAGGCAATTCTTATGGTGGAAGCAGGTGCAAAAGAAGTCAGCGAACAAGAAATGCTTGACGCAATTATGTTTGCTCACGAAGAAATCAAAAAATTGGTCGCTTTCCAAAACGATATTGTTGCAAAAATTGGCAAGGCAAAAAGAACAGACCTTCCAATCTTTGTTCCAACTGAGGAAATTGACAAGGCTGTAAGAGAATATGCAGATAGCAAACTTGACTATGCTTTGGACACAACAGACAGAGAAACTCGTCAAGAAAGACAAGAAGCTTTGAACAATGAAGTGTTTGAACACTTTGCAGAAATTTTCCCAGAAGGGAAGAAGATGATTGCTGATGTTCTTTACAAAATGACAAAAGAAAAAGTCAGAAGCAAGATTATCAACAAGGGTCAACGCCCAGACGGCAGAACACTTAAAGAAATCAGACCAATTTGGTGCGAAGTGGGTGTGCTCCCAAGAGTTCACGGCAGCGCAGTGTTTACACGTGGACAAACACAAGTCCTCAACTGCTTGACATTGGGAACTATTGCAGATGTTCAAAAACTTGAAGGTCTTGATGACGAAGACGCAAAAAGATATATTCATCAATACAACATGCCACCTTATGCAACTGGCGAAGCAAGACCACTCAAAAGCCCAGGCAGAAGGGAAATCGGACATGGTGCACTTGCAGAAAGAGCA
Source organism: uncultured Clostridia bacterium (assembly GCA_934776915.1). Taxonomy (GTDB): domain Bacteria; phylum Bacillota; class Clostridia; order Christensenellales; family UBA1242; genus UBA7862. The sequence goes on along the minus strand of CAKVNA010000019.1, from coordinate 1,570 downwards.
TTGGAACCTGTTATTCCAAGCGAAGAGGAATTTCCATATGCTTTGCGTCTTGTAAGTGAAGTTTTAAGTTCAAATGGTTCATCTTCAATGGCAAGCGTTTGTGGCTCTACACTTTCACTTATGGACGCTGGTGTTAAGATTAAAGCACCAGTTGCAGGCATTGCAATGGGACTTATTAAAGATGTCGAAAGTGGTAAAGTTGCTGTTATGAGTGACATTCAAGGCATGGAAGACTTCCTTGGTGACATGGACTTTAAGGTTGCTGGAACAGAAAAGGGCATAACCGCTATCCAAATGGATATTAAAATTAAGGGCATTGACAAAAACATTTTGACAACTGCTCTAAATCAAGCAAAAGAAGGGCGTATGCACATTTTGGGAATTATGCTTGACACAATCAAACAACCTCGTGAACAACTTTCAAAATATGCTCCAAAGATTATTTCCTTTAACATTGACCCAGACAAGATTAGAGATGTCATTGGCACAGGCGGAAAAGTTATCAACAAGATTATTGACGAAACTGGTGTTAAGATTGACATTGATGATGACGGCAAAGTGTTTATTGCAACTTGCGATGAAGCAATGAGCAAACGAGCAAAAGAGATAATTATGAACATTGTTACAGATGTTGAAGTCGGTCAAAAATTTGTGGGCAAAGTTGTAAGAATTATGCAATTTGGTGCATTTGTTGAACTTGCTCCAAACAAAGACGGCATGATTCACATTTCAAAACTCGCAAAAGAAAGAGTTGAAAAGGTAACAGACGTTGTAAACCTTGGCGACACAGTTAGCGTTGAAGTTATTAAAGTTGACGACAAGGGCAGAGTTGACCTCAAACTCCTTGAAAAAATGTAAGGTTTCACCCTACATCTTGCAAAAAATAAATTAAAACAAGAACTAAAAATCTCCCAAATTAACTGGGAGATTTTTATTTTAACTCAAAGATTATTTATAACAAAAAAGACAGCCGCTTGACTGCCTTTTTCTATTATGTTTCTACATTTCTGGTGCTTGTTCAATTTCTTCGTATTCTTGCTCAGCTTCATCGTATTCTTGCTCTGCTGCTTCATATTCTTGCTCTGCTTTGATTTCTTTTTCAATCTCTCGAAGTGTTTTATTCAGAATTCTACCTGCTTGGCTGCGTTCTAACGCAATATTGTAGCCCTTATTATGTTCGTCGAAATATAAGCGAATGCTTGCTTCATCCTCATTCTTTTCAAGTATTTTTTGTCTATCTTCTGCGGACAAAGATTTGAGTCTTTTTCTAAAACATTTTGCATTTTCTAGGAAGTTATATTTGTTGTTTCTAATTTTGCAAATCTCATTTATATATTTATCAGTCACATAATGATAATATGAGTTTATAGCTGAACGAATTGCAAAACAATTTACTCTTGCATTGAAAACTTGCAAGGTTGCAGTGTATTCATCAAGACTGTTAATGATTGATTTGTTTTTCTTAAGTTCTTCATCAAGAGCAGCGAAAATCTCCGCTCTATCTTCATTAGAAATATAACTTATATATTCAAGGATTTGATCTCTTGCATTAAGTTGTTCTCTTGTTGAT
>CAKVNA010000018.1 GCA_934776915.1 uncultured Clostridia bacterium | reverse complement strand
TACGACTTCTTCGCCATTGCCACTTTTGTTAGAATAATAGTTCGCTTCGATAGCGGGCAATTTTTCGTTAGTTTGTGGGTCTGTAACAAAAGTTGCATAGGTGGATGTGATTGCTGAAGGCAACTTGTTTTTCCCAAGGGTTATAAAATAGAAATAGACACAACTCATTAAGGTTAGAACTGCTGTAATAGCAATCAAAGCCACATTAAAAATCTTTTTTGTTATATCCAATTTTTTCTCCTTTTAAAAAGTTTATAAAAAAGCACTAGATAGGTGGCAGTTCCTAGGTAGTGCTTTCTAGTTATATAATTCCATTCCAGCCGAACACGTTTAATATTTTTGCAAGCCAGCCAAAGGCTTTGCCAACAAACGAAAATATGTAAGATAGAATGGAAAGTGGGAACGTGCCAAATAAGACTATTAGGACAATTATTAGCCCAATTATTAAAATCTTTTTCATGCTTCATCCCAAATTAAAATACGGAAATATGTGCAGTAGTTTCTGCCGTTTGTTCAATAGCAGGGGCAACTTCGCCAAACCATTGACTTATTTGTTGTCCAAACGAAATGCCATTTACAGCACAGCCGATTGCAACTGTTACACAGAAAATGCAAACAGCGAGCAACATTCCCAAAAGCACTAGCATTATGTTTTTAAAAATTTCCAAGTCTTATCTCCTTTTATTTGTTTTCTTTAAGTATGACGGAATCTGCTTTGGCTCCGTAATTTGATACTTCGTATCTCACAGTAACTGGAGAATATGCAGAAACTCTGTCAAACGTTGTCTTGTCAACTTTATATTCCAGAACAGTAGATTGAGAGAAACCAATTTCTTTTGAATATGTTTCACCGCTGACACACTTCAAAATGTATCTATCTGGTTGAGCGGGAACAAGTCTGCCGTCAGAGCCTTTAAACTCGTCAGTTGCACCTTTAAAAATTTTCTCCAAGACAATTCCGTCTTCCATAATCATTCTTCTAACATTATTAGCCATTTTAATTTTCTCCTTTTTCTTTTAATCTCTGGCATTAGAGATAGTTTTAAATATTTGTTCGACTTATTCTATCGAACGTGTGCATGTTACTGTGTTCGCATGACTTACAGTTTTGTTATTCAGTTTTTTTGTTCACGAAAAACACCAATTTAAAATTAGTGACGACATCGGAACTTTTTGCTATAAAGGGTTGACAAATATATTTGATGTGATATAATCTCTGTGAACGTTGGGAGAAAAACGAATTAAGTTTCGGTGTCCCGTAATCACAACCAATGCATCTGCTCGTGTTGTGTCGTTCTTTTTTTATTTCCTATAACGATCTATTTTGTTTTTATCTTTTTTGGAAAAACTCCAACCAATTTCTTTTTTCTTAAATTTGTTTGTTTTTGCACTTTCAGCTTTTGGACGAAAGTAAGCAACACTCTTATCTTTTGGGTTTGGGTTTTTCTCAAGCCTAATATTTTTCACATTATCTGTTATAGGAGAATGAGTTAAACCAATATATTCGTAGATATTGCCAGCCTTTGCATAGATATATGCCGGGTGTCTAGTCACTTTGTTTTTTCTAAACTCATTCTTCAAAATTTTCTTTTGATTTTTAACCTTCAAATATATTCTCCCTTATGCAGTTTTTCTTTTGTATCTAGGATGTTTGGACTTAAAAGCACGATTGCTATCTTTTTGATGTGCCAAATATCCAGCACGATATGCAAGTTGTTCTTTTGTCAAAAGCTTCGTCATGCCAGTTTTCTTGTCAATCTTTCTTTTGCCATCGTTTGTTATGGCTCGTCCATGCTTCAACTCAACGGAATATTTTCTGCCTTTTTCAGATGGATTCAAAAGCACAGAACCACTTTCAGTAACAAATGCCAATTTTTCTCCCCCTTTTGTTTAGATTAAACAAGGTAGGCAACACCTAAATTCAGCAAAAAAAAGTCCTATCCTTATTTGCTAATAGAATAAAACTTTACATGTTATATATTTTTCAAAGAAAATTATTGACAAGTGTTGTTTTTTGTGATAAAGTCTATTAACACTCGTCTTAGGGGTGTTAATTTTTTGGTGAAAGGACAAAGATTATGAGAGATAGAATTACACTTGCTTGCACAGAATGCAAACAAAGAAATTATGACACTTATAAGAATAAGAAAAACGATCCAGACAGAATCGAAATGAGCAAGTATTGCAGATTTTGCAAGAAGCACACCACTCACAAAGAAACAAAATAATTTGTGATTTTTTTGGCAATTTTGCAAAGTAAAGGAGTTTGAAATGGCAAAAAGCAAAACTGTTGACGAAGAAGTTGTGGAAACTGAAGTCGTAGCAACAAAAGACGACAAACAACAAAAAAAGACGGATAAGAAAAAGGACAAAAAACCTGCTAAAGAGAAAAAACCAGGTCTTTTCAGAAAATTGAGAGAATCTTGGAGCGAACTTAAAAAGGTTTCTTGGCCAACTTTTGCAAGCGTGGTTAAGAAAACTGGTATTGTTATACTAGTTGTTTTGCTGTTTACATTGGTGCTTTTTGGCATTGATTACGGCTTGGGCTGGGTTTACAAGTTGTTCTTAAATTGATTTTAATCTGTCATAAAGGGAAAGTATTATGGAAAAGTTAGACGCAAAGGATTTGGAAGCAAAATGGTATGTCTTGCACACCTATTCGGGCTATGAACAAGTGGCAAAAACCAATCTCGAAATGGTTATCAAAAAGTATCATTTGGAAGATAGAATTTTCGATATCGTAATTCCTATGGAAGAAGTGATTGAAGAAAAGAACGGAAAGAAAAAACTTGTTACAAGAAAACTTTTGCCAAGCTACATTTTGGTGAAAATTAAATATGGTGACGACTTGTGGCACAACATCACAAGAACTCACGGCATCACAGGTTTTGCTGGACCAAAAGGCAGACCACTTCCTATGACGGAAGAAGAAATAAGAAAACTTCACCTAGAAAAAGTTGTTGTTGACATTGACCTTGCGGTAAACGACAAAGTGGAGGTTATTGACGGCCCACTTAATGGCTTTGTTGGCACAGTTTTGTCCGTTGACGAAAACACTGCTGACGGCAAAATGAAAAAATGCAAAGTTAATGTAGAAATGTTTGGCAGAGAAACTCCTGTTGACCTCGAATTCTCTCAAGTTAGAAAAATTTAATCTTGTTAATAAACTTTGGCTCTTTGTTTGCTGGAACAAGGGGCAAAAGGTTATTAAGCATAGGGCAGTTTGTGACAAGTTATAAGTGATGTTTAAAACTGACTTATGCAATATATGTGGGAGAATGTAAATCTTATATGCATTCGCAAAAACCACTTATGCCAAGGGAGGAAATTATGGCAGAAAAGAAAGTTAAGGCAATCGTTAAACTTCAGTTGCCTGCTGCAAAAGCAACCCCAGGACCACCAGTTGGTTCTACACTTGGACCTCACGGAATTAACCTTGCTGGATTCACAAAAGAATTCAATGACAAGACTTCCGACAAAGCAGGACTTGTTATTCCTGTTGTGGTCACAATTTATGAAGACAGATCATTCACTTTCATCCTCAAAACTCCACCAGCAGCAGTTTTGATTAAGAAAGCATGCGGAATAGACAAAGCAAGCGCTGTTCCAAACAAAACAAAAGTCGCAAAAATCACCAAAGCGCAAATCAAAGAAATTGCAGAAACAAAGATGCCAGACCTTAATGCATCTTCACTTGAAAGTGCTATGAGCATGATTGCAGGTGCAGCCCGAAGCATGGGCGTAGAAGTTGTGGACTAAGGGGGTAGCGGAAATGAATACAGGAAAAAGATTTAAAGAAGTTTGCGCCCTTGTTGACAAGAACAAAGTTTACGAACCAAAAGAAGCATTGGAACTTGCAATTAAGACAGCAAATGCAAAATTTGACGAAAGCATTGAACTTCACATCAAACTTGGTGTTGACGGAAGAAGTGCTGACCAACAAGTCAGAGGCACAGTCGTGCTTCCAGCAGGAACAGGCAAAACTAAGAAAGTGCTTGTTATTGCAAAAGGCGACAAAGCTGACGAAGCAACAAAAAATGGTGCTGACATAGTTGGCGGAGATGAAATTATCTCCAAAATTCAAGGTGGTTGGCTAGATTTTGATGTGTGTATCACAACCCCAGATATGATGGGATTTGTTGGTCGTGTGGCAAAAATCCTTGGACCAAAAGGACTTATGCCAAACCCAAAGAGTGGAACAGTTACAATGGATGTCAAGAAAGCAATCAACGATGTAAAAGCAGGTAAAGTTGAATACAGACTTGACAAAACAAACATTGTCCATGTCGCAATCGGCAAGGCAAGTTTTGGAGTGGAAAAACTTTATGAAAACTATGACGCTCTTATGAACGCTATTGTCAAAGCAAAACCAGCCGCAAGCAAAGGAACCTATCTCAGAAGCATCACTCTTGCTTCCACAATGGGACCTGGAATCAAGACAACATACAAAATGTAATTCTTGAAAAATGATCTTAAAACTCTCTATTTTGGAACTCTCCAATTTAGAGAGTTTTTTCTTGCAAAAAATTTTCTCATTTTATGTCACTAAAACTTGAAAAGGCAAATTTTGCCTGTTACAATATTTATGTAGAATGTAATTTCACTTTATATTGTCGCAACAACAAAAAGAAAAATATCTTACAAATTGAAGCACCTTACAGCACAATGGGGGCAACTCTAAAAGCAGTAATAAAAGGGAAAACTTTTACGAAATGAAGGGGCTTCAATATATTTATAAACTGAAAAAATAATTTCATAATAAAGTGCAAAACATCTACAATATTCAAATATAGTTGTGTCGTCTTGTGGGGAGGCGGCACAATTTTATTTGAAAAAATTTGTGTCCCGTGGGGTGCGACACAAAAATATAAAAGGAGAAAAATATGGATAAAATTAGATACTTAACAGAAAAGACCAAGTCACTTGCCGTTGAAGTGGATATTATTAAGGAAGAAATTTCCGCCGCTTCGGTGGAGGACATAAAGAACATGCAAGAACTCCGCTCGTCTGTTTCCACCCTTGAAACCAGTGTCAAAAATATGAATAGCCAACTTTCCACGACCATTTCAAATGTGTCGGCACTCAGTGCAAGAGTGGATACAACTGTGTCAAGCCTATCCGCCGCAAAAGAAGATATAACAACAAACAAAGAAGATATTGCTCAACTTAAAACTGACCTATCTGACACGAAAACCGATTTAGCAAACACTAAAACAGACCTAAACAACACTAAAACGGAACTTTCCACAGCAAAATCAGATATTTCCACAGCCAAAAGTGATATAACAACTGCCAAAAACGATATTTCTTCACTTAAAACACTTACAACTTCTCAAGGCGAAAAAATTGATGCAAATACAACAAAAATAACTCAAAATACAAGCAAAATTGAAACAAATGAAGCAAATATCGCTGAAAATACTCAAAAAATAACGGACAATAGCGAAAGTATCCTCATAAATGCAAATAATATCTCGTCACAAGCACAAAAAGTTAATCAAAATACAGCAAATATTGCAACAAATACACAGAATATTGCCACAAACACTGCAAATATCGCTGTAAATGCGGCCAAAATTGCCACAAATGAAGCAAATATTTCAACAAACGCAACAAATATTGCTACAAATGCAGCAAAAATAACAAAACATACGGAAGATTTTGTGAAAGTTGCGGAAAGATTGTATAACTTGGACACTTTGCAAGCGTCACTTTCCACACAACTTGAAAATCACACAAACGACTTCTACATTGAAAGAAACAAGCTTATAGATATGACGGGCGAATTGTATGGCGAAAATTTGCTACTTAACCCATATTTAACTTGCAATCAACGAAATGTAAAGTTAAATCAAACCAAAACAATGTTTATGGCAGACAAATGGTATAAGGCTTGCACAAATCAAGTAAAGGTTAATCTAAGTGCCAGCGGAATTTTTGAGTTGCGATTTCTAAAAACTTTGACAACCCCCGTCAGAGCCATTGAACAGCGAATTGATTTGCCAGCATTTTTTGCCGGAAGAAGTGTTGTTGTCAGTTTGATTGTTAAAGACTGCACAACCACCGCCGACAACAGTGCAAGTTTTGGACTTGAATACTTTGACAGCACGGGTGAAAGTTTGGGGGTGGAGAGCCTTTCAATAGGCGTTATTGGGGATAAATACTTGAAGTGTACCATTCCAGAAAACACATCAAACATGACATTTTTTTTCCAAATCAATACACCAGTTCAACGAACAAAACTCATTCGTTTCACCAATCCAAAAGTGGAATTTGGAACAGTCGCTTCAAAGTTTGGTGGGCGAACTGACGAACATGAACTCAGTCTTTGTCAAAAATATTATTACGCCTCGGGCGTTTCGGCAGACAATGCTTTAACTCTCAAAGCCATAAGTGCAACGGAATTTGAACCAAGTGTTTTGTTCTTTCCAACCAAAATGGCAAAGACTCCAACAATCACACTCCTCAGTCCAACAAAAGTGGAAAACACACTTACTTGTGTGGAAAGTGGCGGGGCGGATATAACTGTTTCAGCAGTGCCTGTGTTTGACGGTTGTCAATGTTTTAAAATCGTGGGAACAAATGCCGTTGCAGGCAATCACTACAAACTGGGTGGCTACACCGCAGACGCAGAAACCTTGCCACTAAATGTAAATATTTCTGACGGAACAGAAACCAACACAGAGGCATAATTTATCCACATTTTGCATACATTTTGTGGATAAAGATAATCGCCAAACTATGCTTATAATGTGAAAAGTATAAAATATATTTTATAAAAATTTTTTTAAAAAAAGGGATAATTTATATCCCTTTTTCAATTATTCCACAAGCAATTCTTTTGCCCGAGTTGCCAGCAGGCTGAGTTGTAAAGTCATCTGGCGAATCGTGAATTATGATAGACCGCCCCACAATATCTCTTGTTTCAAATCGTGGGGTTAGGGTTATCATGTATGCATTGCCGTGTGAGGACATAAGCGGTGGCAAGTCGCCCGAATGAAGTGGGTGTTCGCCCGTTCCAAAATGTGACCCCGCTGACGAAAAATCTCCCTCGCAGACACCCTCGCTGTGAATATGCATACCAAAAAAGCCCGTTTTTGTGTCTGGAAGCCCAGAAATTTCCACCTCTACCACCGTTCCAAAAGGTGTGTCATAAAAATTAGCAAAACCCTTTTCGTTATCTTTCCCCAAAAGCGTAGCCTTGGCTTGTGGAAAAGTGTAAGCAACATATTTTAAAATTTCACTTGAATTTAACATAGCCTTATATATGAAATTTATGTGCAATGTGTTAATTTAACAAATTTTTTGCACCAGAGAGCAAAAACTTTGTATTTTTAGTCACTTTTTGTTGTGGTGAGCAAAAACTTTGCGATTTTGTATAAAAATGTATTAAAATTCATGACCTAAATTTCTTGTCATGAGTTGTTGATAGTTATTAAAATAAATTTTTAAACACTTACAAGGTGAGTATAATATTATAATTTTGATTTATACTAATGTTATTCCTATATATAATAACGGGCGTTAGTTGTTCGGACTTTGCTTTAGTTTTTTCAGGATAAAATAAAAGGGCTTTCTCTGTCAAATTTTGTCGAATTAAATTTACGAGAAAAGGGCGGAAATCGTTTGACTTTTGTAACTTAATATAGGATAATGAGGCATCAATACCGATATGGGCAAGCGGGACTAGTTTGTGACTTGCCTAAATTATTAAAGGGAGAATTGATATGAAAAAATTGTTATCAAAATTTAAGGTGTTAGTTCCAGCACTCGTATGCTTGCTCGCACTTACCATGGTCCTTTTCACCGGTTGTAAGGAGGATGTTCCAGCACACACGCACACAATGACTCACGTTGAAGGAACAGCCGCAACTTGCACCACAACAGGCGTAAAAGAACACTATCACTGTTCAACATGCGAAAAAGACTTTTTGACAAAGGAAGGAACTGAAGAAGTTTCTGCAGAAAGCCTTGTTATTGCTATTGACGAAAACAATCACAATTATAACCTTTCTGAAACTGAATTCGCTTTTGCCAAAAACGAGCAAGGTGAATGGACTTGCGTGGCAACAACAAAATGTTCCAGAAATGCAGAACACAACAAGCTTGTTGCTCATGCTACAAAAGTTGAAGAAGAAAAAGTAACGGAAGCAACTTGCGAAAATGGTGGCTCTTACACTCTTAAAGCAACTTTTGAAAACACTTTGTATGGAACAAATGGGGTTGTGACAAAAGAAAACATAACCACCACAGCCCTTGGGCATAACTATGGCGAACTAGTTGATGAAGTTCCAGCAACTTGCACAGCAGACGGAACAAAAGAACATTACACATGTTCAGTTTGCCACAAAAATTTTGACAAAAATCACAAAGAGATTAAAAATCTTACACTTCCAGCAAAACATAACTTGTCACGTCATGCACAACAAGACCCAACTTGCACAGCAACAGGCAACATTGAATATTGGAGTTGTTCAGCTTGTGGTAAAAACTTCAGCGACCCACAAGGAACAAGAGAAGTAGAAAATGTGACAATTGACAAGATTGCTCACAAATACACAAATGCAGACGGACAAACAAATTATGTCTATGATTATGAAAATGCTCGTTATGTAGCATCATGCACTCGTTGCAATCACCAAGACGCAACACAAACACAACCAGCAGGAACAGAACAAAATCCATATCTTGCTAATGACGAAGCAACTTTTGCTGCAGTTATCACAAAAGGTGGATATGTTAAACTTGAAAACGATATTACAATTACAACAGGATATACAATTTCAAAAGAAACACACCTTGACCTTAATGGCAAAACATTAAAGTCAACTGCAGATTTGCTTAGATATACCAATGGAAGCAATAATTCTACAATAGTGGGCAACAGGGCAGATAGCAGTCAAAAAGGATATTTGAAAATTGAATGTGATAAAAATGATGTTTCAAACAAAAACAGAAAAATTTTCTCAGTGTTTGATAACTATGACCAAACAAAGTTGACAATTACCAATGTTGATATGACTTCTCCAGTGTGGGGTATCTCATTGTTTGAAAATTCAAGCATTACACTTGACAATTGCACATTGATTGCGGAAAAATCAAATGCAATTTCAACAAACAATCTTTGGAGTGCAAGCTCTGAAAATGGAATGAATGTTGTTATTAGAAATAGCACAATTATTTCAAGAGGAGATGCAGCAATCTTTATCCCAGGATATATGAATTTGACTGTTGAAAATTCTTCTATCACAGGTTACACATCTGCAATTCATGCTTTGATGGGAAATATCAATGTTGATGCAACAAGCACATTGCATGCCACAAAAAATGACTTTAGTCTCAGAAATAGCACAACAGTTAAAGAATCTGGTGCAGGCGAAGCAGAATGGGACGGAGCAGCAATTCTTATCAGAACAAACTATTACTACAATCATACTGATGTAAATGAAGCTGGCACAGCGATTACATCAACTCGTTATGCAGTTGGAAATAAACTTACACTTAACATTGCAGATTGGAGCAAAGTAACAGCAACAAGCGGAGTTAAAGCGGCAGTTTATAACTGGACAGAAAAATCTTCATATATTGCAGAAGCTGAAAGTGCAGGACTTACAATTACAGACCAATTTGTAGAAGCAACTCAAAAACTTGCAGACAAAGACGGTGTTAAGTTCTATGAATACAACGGCACAGAAGTTAAGGAAATGAGTGTTTATACTTATTCCTATGTTCAAGAAGCAAATACAGAAGCTGGAACACCAGCAAAAACATATCTTACAAAGATTATTGCTACAACCAAAGAAGTTGATATGGGTGGAACATCAGGAAGTGAGACTTCAGGAAGTGGAACTTCAGAGGGTGCAACTCCAGAGGGATCAACTCCAACTGCAATGCCAAAAGCATATGTGTTTTATTCAGTTGATTATGAAAATGGAACATTGAGCAAAACAGCAACTGGCATGTATAGTGTAATGGACAAAGACGGCAGAGTTATCTATGCAAGTGTTAATGACGACAAAGAAACCATGCCTCTTACATTTAAAGTAAACCAAGGCAATATCCTTTCACTTGCACTTTATATTGATGGTAATGAAGATGAAGGATACGTCTTGTTTGATGATGGAAAATTTGGAATTGCAACTCCTTCAGCAGAAGGTTATACCTTTGCAGAATATGACTGCACAATAAGTGAAAACACTGTTACAGTAACAATTAGCGAAGGCACAACAAGAACATTCACTATTGATAAAGAAAAAAATACGATTACAGAAGTTAAATAATAAACCTCAAATGAAGTAATTAAAAAACACCACACACTTGTGCGGTGTTTTTTGTAACTATATTGGCTATCACGCACTTTGATAATTTGTTGTGTGAATGATATTGTTCGCTGTTGTAACCATAATGTTTGCCGTAAGGCAAATTATCATGTTGCGAAGCAACTATCATGTTCTTAAATTGTGTTCAGTTGTGAACCAATCTAAAAACTATCATTCAAATTTGCTGTTTGTGTCACTGCGTGACATGATAACGCCAATGCAAGATTGGCGAATGATAGCACTTCGCTTTGCTTTGTGCATGATAATCAAATTTTGCAAATTTGATATAAAAAATCTCAGCCATAAATTGACTGAGATTTTTTGGCAG
>CAKVNA010000017.1 GCA_934776915.1 uncultured Clostridia bacterium | reverse complement strand
GTGTAATAGGGTCTAGAATAGGTCACAACGACATTTGAACTGGCTTGCTGATGCGTTGCACCCCAAATAATAAATGAGAGAACAGCCATGATGAAAACATAGAGAAAACAAAGTGTAAATTTGTTGAAATGACGGTTAAATTTGTTTAGCCACATAACAAACTTTTCTCTTTTTGTCACAGCCACTTCCTCCCTTTAAATTGAATTTCACAAAAATTTTAAATTAAATATTTATTCTTGTCAAGTCTTTTATCGAATAAGGTATTGTATTTTAATCCCATTGAAAATAAAAAAGATCTCCCGAAAAAGACCTTTCTCACTTTTTTGGTGCGACCATAGGGACTCGAACCCCAAACCTTCACGTCCGTAGCGTGACGCTCTATCCAATTGCGCTATGATCGCTTGAAACATATATAATTATATACCAAAATTACATTTTGTCAACTGTTTTTAGCAACTGAATAGTTTTAGAGCAATATTATTTTTCGTCTGCTGTTAGGAACAATATTCCAAAACACCCCGGCCCACAATGGCTGGAGATTGTGCCACCCGCTCGTGTTTCGTAAATATTTTTAAATCCCTTCTCACGAAGTTTGCCTTTTAAAAACTCTGCGTCTTCAGCAGGCATGCCAGCGTGGGTGATAAAGACATTTTCCAAAACTGGGTTTGGGAACCTTGACATTAGGTCATCAAAATATGCAAGCCCAACCTTTTTCATGATTCCAAAGAACTTTTTGCCCGTTTTCATTTCACCATTTGTCATCAAAATTTCTGGCTTAATTTTGAGTAAATTTGCTCCAAAATATGCAAGTGAACTACATCTTCCGCCTTTATAAAGATAGTTAAGAGTAAGCAAAACAAAACTTGCTTGCACATGACTAACTTTACTTGAAACATAGTCATAAGTTTGCTTCAAGTCCATTCCCTTTTCTATGCAATTGTGTGCTTCTATTGCAAGAAGTGCTATTCCTGTTGAAAGACTGAGTGAGTCCACAACCATGACCTTATCGTTGCCAATTTTTTGTGCAACTCGTTTGGCATTTTCGCACGCACTGCTGATTTTGGAACTTAAACTTATATGAATAACTGCATCATATTCTTTAAGCAACTTTTCAAAATGTTCCTCAAATTGAACTTCATTGACTGCCGATGTTTTTGGCAAAGTTTTTGTTTGAGCGACATAGTCAAAAATCTTTTTGTATGCCATTTGGTCGTCCAAAATCATTTCATCTCCCAAAAGAATGGAAAAAGGAACAGTCTTTACATCAAATTTTTTCAAAAGGTCCTCTGGCAAATCTACTGTTGTTTCGCATGACACCGCAATTTTCATAATTCAAATTCTCCTTTATTTATGCGGGTTTTGTCAATTTATTATTATGAAGGAAAATTGCAATCTCACAGTGGGGAGAAGTGTCCATGCACTTTGCTGCGAGAAGCAATTAAACCTTACAAATCAATTATACATATTTCTATTCAAAAGCAATTCTACCAAGCACTTGTCACTCTCTCCAAAATAGAATTTATTTTTAGAGTTTTATACCCAACTCTACTAGCAAGAGAAAACGACAAAATATTCGCCCAAAAACGCTTGATATATACCAGCAAAATGTGATAAAATTTTGTTGATATGAATGAAATTGAATTAAACAAAATAATTGCACATAACTTATGCACATTAAGAAAGAAATCTGGACTTACACAATTGCAACTTGCAGAAAAAATTAACTATTCTGACAAAGCGGTTTCAAAATGGGAAAAGGGTGACTGTTTGCCAAGTATTTATGTACTTATGACAGTGGCAGACTTTTATGGTGTAACGCTGCAAGAAATTGTAAGCGAGGACAAAGCGGTTGAGCCAAAGAAGGGCAAGAAAGATGTTAAAACCATGGTCAGTTTGCTATCTTGGGCAACAGTTTGGCTTGTGGCAACAATAGTGTTCGTTGTGCTGCGATATATCTCCCCCGTGGAGCGAGCATGGCTATCATTTATTATCGCTATCCCAGCGTCGTTCCTAGTTTGCACAATATTTTCTGTTGTTTGGAAATGGCGACTTCCAACAGCAATATTTTCTTCATTCTTTGTTTGGACATCAATAATGGCAATAAGCCTTATGCTATCATCTTCACAAATTTGGCTTGTTTATCTTATCGGAATTCCATTGCAATTTATTATTATCTTCGGCACAGTTTTGTCCTATATAAAACATCGAGTCAAAGACTAAATTTTTTTAGAAAATTACAGCACTCTAAAACATACAAAAAAAGAAGGTCTTGAAGGTCAATGCCTTTTGAAACTAGTGCAATACTTTAATCAATGAAGGACACTTTATCATTAAATAGATAGAGTGTTTTTATTTAAAATTATATTATCACTAAAACCAACAATCAATTTTATTGAACAGTGTTGTGTTTAGTTGATTTTTATTATATAAAATGTTATAATATTTTACATATTATGAGAGGTAATTGTAATGAGTTTTGCTGAGAGTGTTAAGTTTGTTAGAATAAAATTAAGTCTATCACAAGAAGATCTTGCAAGGTCTTTAGGCGTTAGTTTTGCAACAGTAAATAGGTGGGAAAATGGAACATATAATCCTAGTAGGCTTGCTAAAAAATCTTTTGAAATATTTTGCAAAGATAACAATGTTTTAATTGAGGTGAAATATGAGTAAAAGATTTGTTGATTTATTCGCAGGTTGTGGTGGATTAAGTCTTGGAATGGAAAAAGCGGGTTTTGAAATTGCTTTTGCTAGTGATATTGACCCTATATGTTCAGAAACCTATATGAAAAATAGAAAATTAGAAGAAGACAAAATGTTTGTAGGTGATATTGCGGAGTTAAACAATAGATTTAACGAATTTTCTCAAAGTTTCAAAAATTTAGATTTAGTTTGTGGTGGTCCACCTTGTCAAGGATTTTCTATGGCAAATAGACAAAGATTGATAAACGACCCAAGAAATTCTTTATATAAAGAGTATCTTGTATTTTTGCAAAAGACGAAACCAAAATTTTTCATCATGGAAAATGTAAAAGGAATGTTAAATAAAATCGATGAAATTTTACTTGATATAAAAACATATCTTGGGAATGAGTATGATGTCGCTTTTGATGTTTTTAATGCTAAAAATTTTGGAGTTCCTCAAAATAGAGAACGCTTAATTGTTATTGGCAATAGAATTGGTATTAAAACTCAAACAATAATAAAGAACATACATAAAAAGGAAAAAGAAATTACTAAGTTTTCTCTTGGAGATGCTATTTCTGATTTACCTATCTTAGAACCAAACAGAATTAAAAATAATAATAAAAGCGAATGTAAAAAAACAGGTTTTACATGTACAGAGTATACTTATATAAAAACCCCCTTTTACACCTTTATTAACGGCGAAAAAGAAATAGATTTTTTATATAATCATAAAAACAGGTATAACAATGACAGAGATATTGAAATTTTTTCTCGTTTGCCTCAAGGAGGAAATTCTTTGCATGAAAGTATAAAAGATATTATGCCATACAAATCTAGAAATAATATTTTTAAAGATAAATACTATAAATTAAAAGCGGATGATATTTGCAAAACAATTACCTCACATATGAAGTTTGACTGTAATATGTATATTCATCCTACACAAGCAAGAGGATTATCTCCTAGAGAAGCTGCTAGAATTCAAACATTCCCAGATGATTTTATATTTTATGGACCACAAAATAGTTGGTATAAACAAATAGGAAATGCTGTTCCTGTAAAATTGGCACAAATAATTGGAGAGGAGGTAATGAAATGCTTATGAATCATTTAGAATTATTTGCAGGCATTGGTGGTTTTAGACAAGCATTAACTTTATTAAGTAAAGATTTTAATTTTGATCAGAGAACGATTGGTTTTTCTGAAATAGATGAAAGTGCTATCAAGTCTTATAAATCAATGTATAATACTCAAAATGAAATAGAAATGGGAGATATTGTAGCATTTAATCAAGATATAAATAGAATCAATTCTTTACCTCAAATCGATTTACTTACTGGTGGATTTCCTTGCCAAGCTTTTAGTATGATGGGTAAGCAGCAAGGCTTTGCGGATATTAGAGGGAATGTATTTTTTCAAATTTTAGAAATATTAAAAAATAAGAAACCCAAATATATATTACTTGAAAATGTTAGAAATTTAAAATCTCACAACAAAGGCGAAACATTTAAATATATCATAAATTCTATAAAAGAGTGTGGATATAACAATATCTATTATGATATTTTTAACACGGAAGATTTTGGACTTGCTCAAAAAAGAAATAGAGTCTTCATTTTTGCAACAACAGAAAACATAAATAATTTTACATTTTCAAGTAAAATCATAAAGGATACTTTTTCTAATATTACTGATACAGTTTCTTTATTGAAACAGAATTCAACTCATGATATTTTAGAAAAACAAGTAGATAAAAAATATTATTTATCAAATACAATCAAACCGACCATTTTATCTAATGGAACAAAAACTTATCATTCAAAATCGGAAATAAATCCAATAATTGCCAAGCCATTAACAGCGACAATGGTAAAAATGCATAGAGCTTGCCAAGATAATTATTTTAGTGATGGTTTTATTCAATCTAGTAATCCATTACAATATTTAAAAAAAGTTTTTTCAAAAGAAGAACTCTGCAAACATGAAATACGAAGAATTACACCTAAAGAAGCCTTTTTATTACAAGGATTTTCGGAAGAATGTTTTAATAATGCTCAAAAATCGGGTGTTAGTAATGCTCAACTATATAAGCAAGCAGGCAATGCTGTCAGTGTAAATACAGTGTATGCTATTATGTATTATTTATTTGTGCATTTAGGATTGAGGTGATATTATGTTTTTTGAATTACATAACGAAAAGAAAATCGCATATAAGCATCTAACTGATGCTGATTTAGGTAGAAGTAAAACATCAAATCAAACCCATATAGGGTTATTTGGTGATGTTTTTACATATTTACCAAATAGTTTTGAAATAGAAGATTGTATGTTAATTTATGATAATTCTGTAGAATTTTTATCGCTTAATTTTGACAGAATTTTAAATCCGGATGGAACATATAGAAGCCCTAAAATTAGAAAAGGTGAAAAAAATATTGTTAGTGTTGTTACTTTTATTAGGGATAGAGCTAAAGAATTTGATAATAATTTAAAATGGTATTTATTTTGGTTTGGACTAAAAGGTGGACAGCCTGTATTCTTTTTATTTAATGAAAACTCGCAGACATATAAGGAAATTACATTATTGGGAATCGAGTTAAGAAGCGGTGTAAAAAATAGAATTGAGCAAACCGCACCTCAATTCTCTGCGTTGTTAAAATATTTAGAAAAATTAGTTAATGATGCTGGAGTTGAAATAGCTGAAGAATTAGAAGTTGTAGCACAGACAACAGATATAAATCCGAAGAAATATCGTGAATATGATATGAATAAAGCAAGAGAAGTTTTTGCAAAAATTGGTAAGGAAGGTGAATTCTTAGTAGATAGGTATTTTGAAAATTTAAAGAGCAAAAACGAAATTGTAAATTATAAATGGGTTAATAAAGATAAAGAAAGTGGTTTGCCATATGATTTCTATTTTGAAACAAAGTCCGGAGAAATTATTTATTTAGATGTAAAAGCTACAAATTATAAATTTGGACAAAAAATGATTTTTAGTAGTCAAGAAATAAGTTTTGCAACATCAACAAATAGTAAATACTGTATTTATCGTGTATATAATAATGAGAATGGTGAAAGATGCATGAAAATTTGTACAAATGCCCAAGGGCTTTTTATGTTTATTCACTGTAAAACAGCCGATTATGAAAATATGTTAATAGATATGGCAAAAGTTGAAACTGTAAAGTTAGCAATTTTGCCAACACAAGAAGATTTGAGTTTTGGACAACAAATAGTTTTATAAAAATATTAAATTGGCATTTAGGCGTGTGCTTGTCTTGATACAAGTCGGTGAACGCTAAAGCTCCACCGAAGACAAGCACACTCTACAATTAAATACATGAAAGCAAAAAGCAAAAGTGTTGGCAGAGCATAACACACTTTCGCTTTTTGTTATTTTTTCTTCTCTTTTTATTATGGTAAACAAATATTCTGTGTTGTCAAGGTTAAAATGCATGTCGCACTTTGCGACAATCCTTGACAACTGCAGAACTATTTGTTTTTGTTGCAATTAAGAAAGAAAAAACACCTTAACCAAAGTTGATTAAAGTGTTATCCGTGTTTTTGCTAGTTTCAAACAGTATAGACTAACCTTCTTTTTTTTAATCGCTACAAACCGCTTGGCAAGCGTAGATTATGAATTATATATTTCTTCATTTGTTTTTTCAAAATACTCGTCAATCGCTTCAAAATTCATGCTTTTGATATAGTATTTTTCGACTTGCAAGTGATAACTTCTTGCCTTTTCAATCCATTTCCCGCCCTTTTTGAGAAGATTAAAAATCATTTGTCCGTCTGGAATGGCTTTCAACGCCTTATCGTCAAGAGTTACATAAGTGTCTATAGTTGGGAAATATACACCTTCAAGTTCCCCAACGCAAATTGGTGACAAAATTTCAATCACTTCATGTCCGCTTCGTGACGCAAGGTTTGCTAATTCTCTTAAGACTTTCATTCCGTCAAAAAGTGAATATGGAAGTTTCACAGTTTTTTCAAAGTGATTTCCCACCATTTTAAGCCCATTTGATGTGAAATATGAAAGATATAACTGCCTTACACTTCCAAAATATTTTTCAGGAGTATTCTGTAAAAGCGAAAAAGTTTTTTGTGCTTCAAGAATTTCGTTTATTTCGCCTTTTGCTTGCATTCTGCTTGTTTTTAAGAGTTTGCCCGCCGCTTCAAGATAGGAATATGCCAGAGCAAAACATTCTTTTTTCTTTTCAAGAAGTGGAACGATATCGTTCAAGTGTTTTTTGATGTCACTTTTTATTGCCGAGCCGAGGTTGATAATGACTTCTTTTGCCCCAGGAATTGAGCATTCTGTTGTGTGTGGAGCGGTGCCGTCAACAATTGAAATGTCTTTTTCAACTATTCTAACGCCGTCAAGACTGTTTGGGTCAGACGAACAATAAAAGCACTCGACCGTAAAGCCCTTATCCTTATATATTCTTGCAATTTTCTTCATAAATGTGCTTTTGCCCGTTCCTGGTCCACCCTTTAGGATATATGTGAACGAGTTTTCATTTGGAAAAATTGAGTTGAAGTGATTTTCAAATCCTTCGCATGTGTTGGCAGACGCCAAAAAATTTAATGTTTTCATATTCATAGGTTATGCAAGCATTGTGCGATGTGTGACTGCATGTAAAATTAAAGTATCAATTTAACTTTTTAACGCAACAAGGTTCGATGAGTCATTTTTAGTATCAATTTCCTTACACAAAAAAGTGAACAACATTTTCACTTCCTTCATATCGTGTTGTGAGGGTTAAAATGAGATTTGTTTTGGAACTAAAAGATAAAAGAATTGCCTATGTTGGCGAGGAACTAAAAAAAAGTGGAAACGAGGTTGTGGACTTTATTCTGCAAGAAAAGCCACTTGGAAAGGGTGAAATATGTGTTGTTTCACCCGCTCACAAATGGACTGAACAAGAAATTCAGACTGCAAAAGGGGCGGACTTGTGCTTGGGCGGGAAAATTGACGAGGAAGCAAAAAACAAATTTAACAACTATGTAAATATGCTTCTTGATGAAGATTTTGCAGTAAAAAATGCAATTCTCACTGCAGAAGCAACACTGGGAGAAATTTCAAAAGCCACCGAAAAGTCACTTTATGACATGAAGATTTTGGTGCTTGGAAGTGGTCGAATTGCAAAGGCCTTGTGGAAAATGTTTTATGGGCTTGGTGTAAAGTTTGACGCCGCAATGCGAAACGAGAAAGAGCGTGTGCTATCTCAAATAGTGTCGCAAAACTCTTGGCGTATTGAAAATGCACCGCTCACAGAGTTTGACCTTATAATAAACACAATTCCCGCAAAACTTTTTGATGATAGCGTAGTTCAAAACCTAAGGGGTGACCAATATATAGTTGAACTGGCGTCCGTTCCTTGCATTGACGCTTACATTACACACAAAACAAATTTCGTGCCATGCGGCGGACTTCCCGGCAAAATCTTAAGCAAAAGTGCGGGAAAAGTCGTTTTGCAGAAACTTTTGGAAGAAATTAAAAAGATGTAAATGGAGGATAAAATGAATATTGGAGTTGCAATAACTGGGTCGTTTTGCACATGCGAGCAAATTTTGACACAGCTAGAAAAAATGGTCGAGGCAGGACACAATATTATTCCTATTGTGTCAAAAGCAGTGCTGGAGACGGACACGAGGTTTGGAAAAGCGCAAGAATTTATTGCAAAAATCGAAGCAATTTGCGGGAATAATGTTGTAAAAAATATTGTTGAGGCAGAGCCACTGGGACCACAGAACAAAATTGATGTGCTGGCGATTGCCCCTTGCACGGGAAACACACTTGCAAAACTTGCAAACGGGCTGAGTGATGACGCAGTTACCATGGCGTCAAAGGCTCATATGCGAAACTATAAGCCGCTTGTCATTGCCATTTCGACCAATGACGGCTTGGGGCTTAATATGCAAAACATTGCAAAACTTATGAACGAAAAAGGTGTATATTTTGTGCCATTTAGGCAAGATTCGCCAACAAAAAAGCCAAAGTCACTTATTTCTGACCTTGACTTATTGTTAGATACAATTATGCTTGCAAGCAAAAATGAGCAAATTCAGCCTATAATAATTTAGCCGAGCATGCGTTCATCTTGAAGGCAATTTTCCCTACGGGCGACCTTTTGTGCGTGATGATTGAGCAAAACGAGAACCCTATCAAACTTCTTAGGGTCTTCTTTTGCTTTGTCTATTGCAAGAGAAAGATTTTGACTTGCGTCCATGTGTTTTAAAATGCTGGAAATTGTTTCATCCGCAATTTTTGCCATTTGCTCATCGCCGTCTTGTTTTGATTGTTTTTTAAAGTCCAAGAGTTGATTGAGTTCGTCAAGATAATCTGAAACTATATCTTCGTTGGACATCATTTCGTTTGGAAGTGCCATGATTTGCCTCCTTTTATTTTACATTTTTAGTTTAATTGTTTTGAGGGGGTGCTGTCAAGCGAAAGACAAAAATATTCTTAAAAAATTGAGATATTTATGCTTGACAAATCATAGAATATATGTATAATAGTTGTTGTTAAATATCGCGGGGTGGAGCAGTTGGCAGCTCGCCGGGCTCATAACCCGGAGGTCGTAGGTTCGAGTCCTTCCCCCGCAACCAAATTGTAAACACCCGAAAGGGTGTTTTTTTATGCCCAAAATAGCATAAAATACCCATTATTTATTGCATTTTGCACAAAAATTCATATATCCCCCGTGCCGCTCTTGCATTGTTTGCAAAGATATGATAAAATATAGATAATAAAAGAGGGAGATATTATGGAAAACACAAATAAATTTGACAGAAATGACGCAAGAGAGTTGCCTTACAGCGGAGATATAAGTGAACTTCCAAGCGTTATAAAGAGCCTTTCAAGAGGCAATCAAAATGTTTACATCACACTTCCAACGGGCAAGAAAATGTATGTCCAAGATTACAAGGACAACATTCTCGCCGAGGTGCAAGATGAAATTTATCAAGAAGTTTATGGCAAATCTGTTTATGAAGTGGAGTCTATGAAAGCAAAACTTAAGGAAGAGCAAGAACGCATTAACGATAGGTCTTCATCAATCAATAATTTGCTTTCTGATATTTATGAACAAGCAAAACCTTTGATTTATGAAGAAAAGTTGCCAGCTTGGAGCAAGAAAATTGCTGCAAGCCAAGAGGCGGGAACTCTTAAAACTCTTGTTGACGCACTTGCAGTTATGCGCACGCTTGACAGTGGCGACATGGAACTTGCCAAATCTACACTTAAACAACTTGCAACAACAGACGAAAACTCAATAAGAATACAAAAAGTTGTTGCACTTTATGCAAAACAAGGGCCAGAGTTCTTTGAATTTATGAACGAAGGAAAACTATCTGAAGGCGATAAAGTTGAACTTGACCTCTTAAAACGCCACAATGGAACATATGCTGAAAGAGAAAATATGGCAGCACAAGAAAAGCAAATTTAATGAATGAAATTGGATATATAGACATAGCGAAAAAATGAACTATCAGCAAAGCAAATATGCAAGCATATAGATAAAAACACTAAAAAAAATCATAATTATAAAGAAAAATTGATAGAAAAAGAACCCTAGCTGGGTTCTTTTATCTTATTTCTTTCTTGCACGAGGGAGTCGCTTGCTATCTGCTGTGAAAACACGCTTAACCTTTTTAGATTTCGCTCTTGGCTTTCTGCCTGACTTGTCTTCATTCTCGCTAGCAACTTTATTCTCTACCTTTGGCTTGCTTGTTGCAGTTTTCTTTGCTGGTTTCTTCTCTGCAGGCTTTGCTTTTGCGGTCTTTGCAACTTTGGCAACTTTTTCTTCCTTAGCAGAAGTATCTTTCGTTGCTGGTTCTTCTTTTGGTGTAACTTCAACTTCTGGCTCTTTTGATGGTACTGCAACTTCTTCAACCACTTGTTCCGAAACTTCTTCAATTTCTGGCTGTGCAACCACTTCTGCAGTTTCTGGTTCTTCTACTTTTGGTTGTTCTTCCGCTTTGGTTACAATTTCTTCAACAACTTCTTCTTTTACTTCCTCTTTAAGTTCT
>CAKVNA010000016.1 GCA_934776915.1 uncultured Clostridia bacterium | reverse complement strand
CGTTGATATTGTGCATTGCCATTAAGTGCTTTTGATGAGGCTATGCTAACAGTTTTCCCGAGAGTGAGCATAAAGTTTGGAGCAGCGTTTTCTACATAAATTGCTCCGCCTTCGTTTACATATTCGTTAGAGTCAAAATACAAGTTGTCAAGCGATGTATTTTGTTGCAAATCTATAATTGCGATTGCTCCAGCATAAATTGCTTTGTTTGCTTTGAAAGTTACAGTCAATGTTTCGCTGCTTGTTGTCTTTTGCAATATATTTCTGACATAAACAGCACCGCCAAAGCCTTCACTTGCCACATTGCTTTCAAAATATCCGCCGTCAAGCACAAGCCCATTTGGAGCGAAAATCGCACCACCGCTTGTTTTTGCCGTGTTCTTTGTGAAAGTTGGATTGCCAACAAGAGTAACAACCCCCGCAGCATACACCGCACCGCCATTTCCAAGAGATGAGTTTGAGTCAAACTCCATGAAGGTTGTTGCGGATAGTTTTATATCTGCTTGTGAGTAAATTGCACCGCCACCAAGCGTTGAGCCTGTTGCGATATTGCTGCTAAATGTGCAATCGGAAATATTTGTCTTGCAATTATTGCTAATATACAACGCTCCGCCAACAGAAGCGGTGTTACCTTTAAACCACACATTTTTAAGTGTTATTAGTGCGTTTTCGTCAGCAAATATCGCTCCGCCATTTCCACTTGCTGTGTTTTCTTTATATTCGTCTTGTGTCTTGCCAAATGAAATGCCGTCTTTGTCATCTGCTTCAACATTCAAAATGCCATAACTTCCGACGTAAATTGCACCGCCGTTTACACTGCTATTTCCAGAGAATGAAACGCCATTTCCAGAGATATTAACTGCAGCATAAATTGTGTTTTCTTCCTCACTTGCTCCAAACAATGTAACAACACCGCCTCGATTTTCTCTTGTGACTGTTGCATTTTCAAAGCGAGTGTAACCCAAGATGTTAAGCGTAGAATTTGGATTGACAAAAATCAAACTTTCGCTTCTGTTCTTAATTGTCCCTTGCGAAATAATGAGGTTTGTGCCGCTCTTGCCGTCTATTGTAAGTTGGGCTTTTGCATATTCGCCGCCAGCGTTTTGTCCACCCACAACAAACATTGCCTTGTTTTCTGCGAAGTCGCCAGAAAGTTTAAGAGTAACTTCGCCCGCTTTTGCACTTAAAATTACATTTGATAGAACAACGAGTTCGCTCTTTACTTCAACATTTTGTTTTAGGATAACGATATTAAACTGAGAATATGTTGTGCCATAAACATTTGATGAAACATCTTCAAAGGCTTTTGAAAGTGAAGAATAGAACCACTTTTCTGTTTCTTTTGTGCTGTTTGTTGGCTGAACAAAACATTCTGCTTCTTCCCAAATTGCATAAAGTTCATGCACGCCCGTTGAACTTTCCGTCACAACATATCTATCGCCAGGAGCATACAAAACACCTTGCCCGTCAGTTGCATAATTCTTGTTTTTTGAGAAGCCAACAAGCGAGTAGTTTTCCCTTCTTCCAATGTTTTCAAATTCGCCAAAATCATACATCGTTGGAAGCACAATTTCCGTGCCTGGGAACACATCTTTTTCAGCCGTCACGCTGCTATCAAGCGAGTCATTGTTATTTAGGATAAGTTTTACTGTAAGTCTTTTGAACATAACAGTAATAGTTATTCTTCTTCCAAGGTCGCTGAAATCTGGGTTTGTTTCGTCCATTTTAAATAGGTCGCCGCCGTTATAACCCAAGTTGCCGTTTATTTTGTAGTTGGAAAATTCGTAGCCGTCAAGCCTTATAAGTTGTCTTGAAACATATTTTCTGCCGTTTTCGGCGTCAATAAAGAAATATCTTCCGTCTTCGTCAATAGATGTTTCATAACTTACATTGTTTCCGTCTTTTTCAAATGTTACTTTTTCTGGATAAACATTTGGGTCAACTTTTTGTGCTTCGCCGTCTATGTTAAGTGAGTTTCTAAGAGTAACTTTTGGGTTTGCAAAATCTGTATCGTCCATAAACACAGACCATGCTCTGTCTTCATTTTCGCCAACATAGAATTTAAGTTCAAAGACATCTTCGCCAAGAGTAACTTGTTTTGTATAGAAATAACTGCCCGCATACAAGCCCGATGTTTCTCTTTCAAAGTTTGAAATGACATCGCCATTTGTAAGCACTACTCTTTGTGGGATATTTGAAGCATCTCTTTCAACAGTCGCAACATCGTCATAAGTCACAAATAATGTTTTGTTAATTTCACTTGCAAGCGGCAAGTTGAATGATAAACCATAGCCAACTTTTCTTTTGAGAATATTCATCATGCCAAGGTCTGATAAGAACTCTTGATTGTTAATTGTTGCATTAAGATGACCTAGTGACTCATATTCAAATTCAACATCATATTCATTTGGCTTCCAAACTGCATAGAGATAGAAGTTGTGTGCTGGGAACTTAAATTCATTTCCCGCTTCACTCTTAACATTTCTCAAGTTGCTGACATAGTTAAACTTTCCTTCGTTAGAGAGAATTTGAGAATAAACATCAACACTTGTTTCGCCGTCTTTAAATGAATATCTTTCGCCCATTCCCTCAAAGTCAGAGTATGTTTCAAGAGAATTTGGCGACTCGTTGTAATAAGCCCAGCCCACAAATGTGTATCCATAACGGAGATTTGTTGGCTTAATGCTGTTTATGCTTGATAAGGTTTCGTCAGTTAGTGGGTCACCGCACTTGATTGTTTTGCTCGCAATAACTTTGCCGTCACTGTCTTTTGACAAATCCATAAGGAGAATGTCATAACTGTGAAGTGCCAAAACAAGAGCAAACTTTTCGTCATCACACCTAAGCACAAAGGAAGCACTTTGTGTTAGCGTAAATATTTCTTCGTTACCGTCTTGCAAATATTGCTTGTAAGCATTATATAATTTTGACTTATTTTCTTCGCCATTTTCCAAAACTGATGCAAATTGCACAACAGGTTTGTTCATAACAGCATTCTTTGTCACAAAGTCAATTTCAACATGATTTACTTCTTCGCTATCTGCCTTTTTGTTAAGCCAATTTTCTTTTGAAATTGTAATTTCGTGGAATTTTCTTTCGGTCACAGTTTCTTTTTTGCCGTCAACAATTTTCACTGTTTCGCTAAGATAAGTGCCAAGGAAAATTCTTTGTCCATTTGCAATAAAAACATTGCCATAAATTTCAACTGAGCCTTGGTTTAGAATTGCGATATATGTTGTAGAACTGTTTTCTTCCATTGTAACATCGCCAAGTCGCACCTTGCCATAGTTGTAAATTGCACTGGCTGTTGCGGTTGCAGTGTTGTATCCAAGCCCGCCAGATTGGAAGTCAAATTCGCCCTCTTCTTCAATATATAGTCCGCCACCAAAACTTGCGTTGTTTCCAACATATCTTGCAGCAAGCCCGTCTGCTTCGCTCCCGCCAAGTTCTGGATTTTCTTCAAAAATTCCACTGCTTACATCATTAACTCTTTCAAAGGTGTTTGTATCTTTGAAGGTCACTTTTCCCTTCCTAATATACACCGCCCCGCCGTTGTCTGCTCTGCAGAAAGTGAAGGAGGAATTTGCAACAACAAGATTGCCCTCTGCGACATAAATTCCGCCACCATTCTTTGGATAGGTCTTTTGCCCGTCTGCGTCTTCCACATAAATTGAAGTCTTAAATGACACATATTTGATTTGTGATTCTGATTCATATGTGCTTGCAAAATAAATTGCCCCGCCAAGTTCGGCATAAGACTTTTCTATAGAAGAAACATCGCCCTCTTTGCCAACAAGTGAGAAGTTTACATTTTCGCCAACATAAATTGCCCCACCTCGCTTTGCCCAAGTGTAACTTATTATAACGCTTGTCAAAACAACTGTCGCAGTTTGCGAATTTGTCCCTTCAACATAAATTGCCCCGCCGTCACCGTCAATAATTTCACCAGATGTCGCCACATTTTGTGTAAACACAGAGTCAGACATTGTCAAACTGTTGCCACGGAAATAAATTGCCGAGCCGTTTTGAGCGTAAGTTGTGTTGAAGATAGATTTTTTGATATTAACATCTGTGTTGTTTCCCGCAAAAATGCCTGCACCATTTCCGCTTGCAACCTCGCATAGAGAGGTCATTGCAGTCACATCAACATTTGCGTCAACTGCATAAATATCATTCCCGCTTTCGCCTTCAACATCGGAATAGTTGTGATACATAATCACAGTCCAAGTTTTGCTTGCCGTCTCATCAACAAAGCCGTTTAGTTTTAGCGAGCCTTTTACAAGAGTAGTCCCGTCAAGTCCACCAACAACAGCCAATGCTCCACCGAACATTGCACTGTTTTCTCTAAATGAAATATCGTCTTCGCCTTGTTGAGGGTTGCCGTAATTATCAATCCCAGTGACATAGTAAGAGTAATATGAAACTTCGCTTCCGCTTGCATAAATTGCCCCGCCGAAACTTTGTCCGAAACTACCCACTCTTGAAACATTTTGCAAGAATTTAACAGTGTCTATTGTAAGCGTAGATTTTGAAAGAACAGCCACCGCGCCGCCATAAGTAGAGTAGTTTTCGTCTGAGAAATTGCCAACTACACTGTTGTTTTTAAATTCGCCATTTGAAATTGAAACGCTGCAGCCACCTTCCGCACAAATAACACCGCCAAACAAACTGCCATTTGAGCCAGAAAGCATATTGCCGCTGACACTCGCTCCGTCAAGAGTAACACTTCCACCAACAGCCCAAACAAGAGAACCTTTGCTTGAAATTGTGTTGTAGAAATTTGTTACTTCAATTTTTCCTGTTATTTCAAAAGCACCGCCTTCAACTTTAACAAACACATCGCCACTCTTGCCTTCGCCTTCAATGTTAAATAGTAAGTTGTCAGTTGTGTTTCTTATTGCAAACAAGCCATTTTCGCCAACGACAATAGATGTAGCATTTGTTTGTCGTCTTAGGGCAATATTTTTTGAAGATTTGTTATAAATATCTATAACAACTTTTCTCGACCCAATATTAACGGTGTCTTCGATATAATGATATTTTGTTGTGTCGCTTTCTGCACTGACTTTGTCAAGAAGCATAATATTTGCTTGTCTTGTTTCAAAGGTGTCGTTGTCATTGTCTGCGACATCTTCCAAAGCGTCTTGCAAACTTTCATAGAATTTGTGCCCGATATTTGTGTTTACATTGAAGTAATTGTCGATAAAGCACTCTGCCTCCACCCAAACAACTTCAAGTTCATAAACATAATTTCCATTTACTTCTCTTACTTCGCCGTTGTATCTGTTTTCACCAGATTTTAGAATGTGAAGTGTTGTTGCAAGAGGTCTTTTTGTATTGCTGACAATGGCACTTGAACTTGCATAACCATATGGCTCGACATATCCCTTTGCCACCTTGCCAAAGCGGACAATTCTATCCAAGTTTGGATAATAGAAACTGCTGAATGGGTTAGATATTATGAGATATTTGCTATCGCCTTCAACAAGTGTTTCAAGATAGCCATAATCGTTCCCTGCACTTTCGCCATAATAAGCGTAATCTTCGCTGCTTGGCCCAAGTTTAATTTTGACAGTTACAGAAACACTTTCCCAAATTGTCACAAGGTGAACATTTTTCCTAACACTGTCCCCGTCCATCAAACTTGCAAAGAATTTGTCGGAAGTAAGTCCAACACTTTCGCCAGAATTTAGTTTCATTTCACTTGTTGCATTGTAAACATTCCAGCCAGCAAACGCATCTTGCTTGCCGTCTGTTATGTGTGTCCAGCCGAAAATTTTTGTTGCATAGTCACTTGTGTCATATTTGGTTGGAAGAGTCCAAGTTTCGCCATACCAAATATCATAAGTTGCCATGCTGTCAGCACCATTTCCAGCACCGTTTTTGTAGTCGTCAATGCTCTTGAAGAATGTAACAGTCACTTTGACTTGTCGCCACAAAGCATAGAATGTCACATCACCTGTCAAAGTATATTCCTCACTTTGACCATAAACTTTAAACGAGGTCGCAAGAAGGTTTGTGACATATTCTTCGCCCCTAAGAATCCTAAATCTTTCAACATAAATTTCGTGGTCTCTCACGGCTTCTTTTGTA
Source organism: uncultured Clostridia bacterium (assembly GCA_934776915.1). Taxonomy (GTDB): domain Bacteria; phylum Bacillota; class Clostridia; order Christensenellales; family UBA1242; genus UBA7862. The sequence goes on along the minus strand of CAKVNA010000016.1, from coordinate 4,713 downwards.
AGTTGAGTTCTAATTGCATTCTTTTCATCTTCTGTTTGCGTGGTTAAAGATTTTATATATTCTTCAATATACAAATTCTTCCATTTTGCAACATATTCAGAATAAGTTTTGTATCCGCCAGCATTGTCCGACCAGCCAACAAACTCATATCCAACTTTTCTTGGGCCGGCGTCATAAGGGCTGCCACCTGCGTTTGTAAGCATTTTCTTTGGAAGGTTAATTTTCCCATCACTTCCCACAGGAGCTACAGGGTCAATGTATTCTTTTGCAGAAGATGATTGTCCATATTTTCCGCCATTGAGTTCAAACATTGCAACAGCACTCCAAAGCCCATAAAGTTTGTTGCTGTCGTTATCTTTTGCCACAAATGGCACTGTGGAATAGTTTAGATAGCCGTCAGTCCAGCCATAGAATGTGTTGCCGCCGCTGGACATCGCTAGAAGCAAGTTGAAGCAGTCAATCTGGTCGCCATAATTTGCTGAAAGTTTTAAAACTGTAACACTAGACCCAAGTTCGGTGGTTTCTTCTACTTTGTGCGATCTGCTTGCGTCAAGAAGACTGTCAATTTCGCTAAACAACTCTCTGTAGGCTGCTTCAAATTGAGCGTAAGAAGTTCCGTCAAAACTTCCCTCAACATCATTTGTTTTTGAATTTGGATTTACAATAATTTCAACTTGATTTCCCACCCATTCAACAAACAAACTGTCATTTGCCACAACAACAAATTCATAAGTAGAATCTTTGACACTAAGTCTTTCTGTGTTATACACAATTTCGTCAAACTCGTCACGCACAACATTTCCGTCTGTGTCAACTTGTGGGACAAAATGAATAAATGCTTTTGTTTCAGCGGAATAATTATTTCTTGCAAACCAAGAAAGTATTTTTCCTTTTAGAACAATTTTTGAGCCATAATATGTCCAAAGATAAATGTTTCCGTCACTATTTTTTCTCCAAACATTTCCCTGTCCGTCACTTTCACCGTCCCAAAGATTTGAAGAAGTCGTATCGGTCAAAGCCCCTTCGTTTGCATCAACTACAAGTTTGTAACAGTTCCACATTGCTGTCAGTTCAATAGTTGCTGTTTCTGGGTTTAAGAAGGCAAGCAATGCTTCTTCCAAGTTTGCATCACTTTCTATGCCAAATGTATTTTTATTTATTACAAGTCTTTCGCCAGCAAGAGAAAGCATTTTTGTTGGCTCAACAATATTCCCGTCTTTTCTTTCTGTCAAAGCCCAGCCAGCAAATGTATAAACTTCATCACCCACTGTCTTTGAAAGTTTTGTTTCGTCAAGAAGAAGTGATTTAAGACTGCTTAACAATATGCCAGCATTTTTAAGTTCAGAAAATTTTACAACATTGTCAGTTAGGATATGACAAGAATTGTCTGCATCACGATAGAAATATACATTTGCCTTGTCGGAATAGTCACCAAAATACAAGTTGAGTTTAAGTTTATATTGCACTTCCTCCCAACCCATGTTAAGAGTGACAGTTCTATTCGTGTCACTTATATCGTCAGAGTTTATAAACCCGCCAAAATCTTTTGAGAAAACAAGGTTTGTTTCGCTTGCAAAAGTTTTATCGTTATACACCCAATTTGCAAAGTTTTTGAACACTTCTTCTGTTGTGTCAAAAGCAGTTGTAACAAGAGTTATTTCGCCATTTTCCAAAAGTTTTTGCACACTGAAGACACTGTCATATTTCACAACAAAATCTTTTTGTCCGCCAAAGTTTTTACTTGTTTCGTCTTTTAAACTCAAAACATAATCTTCTTGTTCCCAAATTGGATAAAGTTTCACTGTGCTTGCTTTCTTTTCAAAAGCAGACAAGTTTGTTGTTCCATTTTGGTCGCCTGTTGGCGAGAAGAAATAACTATTTTTATTGTTAAGTTTTGTGTAGTTTCCGTCAACTTTTGAGTGATCTCTTTCTGTTGTCCAGCCAATTTGCTTCCAGCCAAAAAGATTGTATCCGTCAAGAAGTGAGAAGCCAAGCACAAATTCATTTTTGCCCGTTTCGGAGTTTCTTTCTGTGTGACCAATTTCACCAAGTTTGTTGACTTCAAGAGTTTGATATTTTGCTGTGTCAGTTATATATCCCGTTGCCCTATTTGCGTAGCCATACACTGTGTTTGATGTTTCGTCAATCACCTTGTTGCCGCTGGCGTCCGTTATTGTCGCTGCCTCAACAACTGGCAAAGATTGAGCATATGTCACGGTGACATCAGTTGGTGACCAAAGAAGTGTAAACCACATTTCAAAGGCTTCGCTTTCTGCGTTCCAAATAAGGTCAAAGTTTGTGCCATTGTTCTTTGCCACTTCAAACACTGTGTTTTCAAGATAACTTCTGTTTGCTTCTTCGCATACGCCTTCGCCCACATAATTTCTAAGGAAAACATAGGCATATTGTTCGCCACTGCACACTGCTTTTGGAAGGGTTGCAAGGTCAACTTTTTCGCCAATCAAAAGTTCTTCAACAAGCAAAACATCTTTGCCCGCTCTAACGCCCTTTGACACCTTAAAACCTGAAGAATTTTCAAGCGAGTCAAATTTTGCATTTTTGCTTTCGCCAATAGCAGCGCCCGTTGGCTCAACAACAAGTTTAATCTCTTTGCTTTGCCACTTTGCAACAAGAGTTATATCTCTTGCTGGAAGTTCAAACTCGCCACCCACAACTTTCACATTTTCGTCAAGCGAAACAAAACTTGAGAAAGCGTAAAGTGGATGTTCTGCTCCTTCGTCTTCAAATCTGACACAAGTTGTTGTGCTTTGACTTGGAGTTAAAGTTTTAACAACAGTTCCGCTCTCGCCATAACGCTTTGAATAAGTATAAGTTTTTACAATTTCGCTTCCACTTTGACCATCTGCGTCTGTAAATGTTGCGTTGCCAAAGTTATATGTAACTTTAACATCTTTCCCTTTCCAATTTGTTGCAAAGTCATAATTTGTCTTATATCCAAGTCCTTGTGCTTCTGGATTGAATGTTGTGTTTTGCCCGTCAAAGACTAGCCCTTCAATTTCAAAACTTTCAAACAACCAGCCGCCAGTGCTATTTGTTTTCAAGAAGAATTTTGACATGTCAACATTTTCGCCAAATCTAAATCCTTCTGTCATAACGCTTACATTGGAACTATTTTCCGCAGGAGAAAGTTCTGGGTCTTCAGCATATATTGAAATCTGATATTCCCTTCCAATCCAAACAGCGTAAATGTTAAGTGTGGAAACATTGTTTAAAGTGTAAAGAGTGTCAAACTGATAATTTACACCACTTGACCTATAAAGCGAGAAGCCCAAAATTTCATAATTTGACTTTTGGAATGTTGAATATGAAACTCGTTTTTCAACATCACCCGCTCTATAAATCAAAACTTCTTTTCCAAGCTCGTCAAACAAAAGCCCATTTCCCTCGCCCAAAACAACTTGGAAGGAAACTTGTTTTTCGCTTTCATTTCCTGCGTTTTCATAAACATTGACATTTGCAACGGCAAGCCAATTTGCAGTTATCACAATTCTGCCGCTTTCTGTGTTCCAAACTTTGTTTCCGCCCGCAAGGGTCAAAGTGTCTTTTCCATTTTCCACACTATAGCCGTTTAGAACAAACATCTCTCTTGAAATATTTTCTGCAGTTGGAAGTGTTATAAAACTGTCATTTGAAACATATTGAGTGACAACAATTTGCCTTACGCCATATTCCACTTTTATAAGATTGTTTGCAAAACCGCTATCACTGTTAAAGTATCCGCTTGCAATAGTTCCGCCATTTGAGTTTATAACAATGGTACTTGTTTTTCTTGTCCAAATGGCAACAATTCTTGCAACATATTTGTTAAGTTGAGTGTCATATTCCACAACACTAGCGTCAAGCATAAAAGTTGTTTCAAAAGTGCTGTCATTCTTGCTTGCCTTCCAAGAAATTATTTCTAAATATGGGTGTGCAGAATATTGAGTTTTGTCACTCACATCAATAGTATAAAGTTCGCCAAATTTGCCATAGAAAGTTTCTGTCACATCATTAACAAATGGTCTGTCGCCTCTCTCGTCTTCTTCATTCATATCCACCACAATTTCAACATCTGCTTTTTCAAACACAGCACAATAAACGCTATCTTGCGTTGGCATCGCAAGAAGATTTCTTGAAGTGTAAATTGTTTTGCTGGTTGCACTTGTCCAGTTTGTTATGCCGACACTTCCCTCAACCCAGCCTATAAAATTGTGACCAAAGAGATATGGTGTTGCAGTTTTGCCCGCAGCAACAAAAGTTCTATATATGCTATTTAAGTCTAAGAATTCACCCGTTGAAAAATCTCTTTCAACAACAACATCTTCGTTTGTTTGTCCCGATTGAGCAAAAGACTTGCCGTCTTGATCTCTAAGTGTAATTGTTATTTTTGCACTTGCCCATTCCGCAACAAGAGTTTTTGGAGCGGAAATATTAAGTGAGAAAACTCTCTTTCCGTTTTCATTCCAGCCACCAAACACAAAGCCAAAGCCTTTGGCGTGTTCAAATTTATATTTTCCAAGTGTGTTTGCATCAATATCTCCGCAAACAACCCAATCTTCAAAACCCTTAACGGATATTGTTTGTCCGTTTGAGGTGTAATTTACATCAATCAAAGTTGCTTCGCCATGAGCATTTGTTGCCCCAGTTATAAAGCCGTCAGCAAATTTTCTTCCCGCCACAAATGTAACTTTTGCTCTCCAAACTGCATAAAGC
>CAKVNA010000015.1 GCA_934776915.1 uncultured Clostridia bacterium | reverse complement strand
AGCGAACAACTTTATTATCTGTCGCAACTGTTAGAGACACTTCCTTTCGGCTATCCACAAAAGGATTTATCCATGGGAATATTGTTGTATTTCCAGTAGTCCCTGACACAGCATCTGGTATCCAGTTTACAGCTGTTGTTATGGATAATTTTGTTGTTTCGTCAGTTTTGCGAAGCGCCCCAACTTTTCTTATGTCATATTCGCCAAGAGTTTGTGAGGTCTTGTCATACACATATTCAGAACCATCATTTTCTGCAATTTGTAGCACATAGCAGTTTGAAATTTCTGAGTTGCCTATCATCTTGCCAACAATGCCACCCACAACAGAGTTTTCCTTTGGAATAACTTGTGCTTGAGAAACAACATTGGTCAAGATTGCATTGTTAAGTTCACCAATAACGCCGCCTGCATATCCGCCTACTGCTGGAGTGACTTTTACATTATTTCCGTCAATGCCACTGCCGAAGATGAAGTTGAGTGACAAGGTTCTATCTTTTGCATTTGCATCAAAGTCCACACTGCCAATGTATCCGCCAGTTCCTGCCATGCCGTTTTGAATTGACTGACTTCTGACATCGACATTAACTCTGGAGAAGATCTTTTTCCTTGTTTTTCCATTTTCTTCAACTTCCATTGACGCATCGGCAATTGGAGCAGAAATGCGTCCGATTGCTCCGCCAACATAAGCAGATTTTAGGACTTCATACTCTATTTCAACTCCACCTATGCCATATTTCTTCGTCAAGCCACCAATGTTAATGCAATTTGCGATAACAACGCTCTTAACATTTGTGTTTGTCTTTACACCAGTTATTCCACCAATGTTGCCGCCTGCATAATAACCGACTGCACCACCAGCATAACCTTGCATCTTTGCAACACTATCAACAGGTTCTGTGATGGTTGCGTTTTTATCTTCGCTCGAACCACCGGACTCTCCACCTGTCGAGCTTCCTTCACTTGTTCCGCCTTCACCTTCACCAACAATAGCGTTGGAAGAAGTTAAAGATTGTGTTGCTGCTTCGCCAAGTTCGTCGCATCTTCCAGCGAAGATCGTTATTTCTGGAGAGAATAAGTTTGTTTCTCCGTCTGTTCCAACTGCACAAGAACCAGAAATGGTAGCCCCATTTTCTACTATGCCCGCAAGACCGCCTGCATATTGTGGGGAAGAAATTGTAATCTGCTTGCCGCACATGAAAGCGATTGGACTTGTGAGATATGCAAATGCGCTGCCCGCCACAGTTGTCATATACATTTCACTGCCGCTTGCCATTTTGCCAATGGCACCACCTGAGTATTTGCCATGAGCCACTTGACCGGAGTTTGTTGCACGGAAGATTGCCCAGTTGGTTATGTCTGGAGTGTTAATTGCTGGGCTTTCCCACTTAACTTGGCCGTCCCATGTTGTTCTGAAAGTGATTTCATGGGAGGACAATGCTGCTTCGATAGCATTGTTATTTAAAGATGCACCGTCAGCAAGACCAATGAGTCCACCTGAAGCATATGAGCCAGAAATTGAACCATAGTTTGCAACCAAGCCATAGATGTTGCCCCATGTTTTGTCATATGTCAAAATCTTTGCACATTTGCTTGCGTATCCTATAATTCCGCCTGCATTTTCATCTCCCATAACAGTTGCAAAGTTGCTTGAAAGTGTGACTACAACATTGCTATCCTTAAAATTGCTATTGATACTGGTGGTTGTTTTGCCTTCTTGAGTGACTTTTTCCGACTTAAACTGCTCATTAAGAATTGCACCGACAATGCCGCCCGCCGAGCCAGATGATGCAATAACTCCAGTTTTCAAATTGTTAAGGATATTGCCCCACCATGATGAACTGTTAGCACCAAGTCCGATGCCAACTGACAAGCACAACGAAATGGTCACTTGTTGATTTGTTCTAATCATTCCAACAATGCCGCCGCTTGCACCGCCACCAAGTTTGCCCACATCATTGTTGCTAGGATTTTTCTCTTGGATATTAGCCAAGTCATCGTCTGTAACTGCCAAGATTGTGTCAACATAATTAAGTCTTGAACCAATAGAGTCTGAACTTGAATAGTCTTTATTATTCATGTCATAAATTGTCTTTATGCTATATGAATATCTGTTGACAACAACACCACTAAGATAAGTTGCCACAGGGATATTGCCGTCAAACCCGAACTTATTAAGAAAACTTAAAGCAGGTTTGAACACCGCTGAACTTATGAAGCCTAGTGACAAAGAGCCGCCAAGTTGAAGGTCTATCAAACTGGATGCTTCGCCATCAATCGTAATATCAAGTGTTGCTCTGTGTGAGGCTTTCTTTGGACTCATGTCAAGAGCAGAATTAACTGGATCTGTAAGATTTGATTTTATAAAGTCATTAACTGAACCCGTAAAGTTAGTAAGGTCAATCTTAAAGTCTGTAACAGATGAGCCGCTTAGTTTTTCAAGTGCTCCATTGACTTTTGGAACATAGAAAAATGCTGCAATAGTTGGAAGAACATAGCCCAAGTTTATCATTCCGCTGAGTTTTGGAATGTCAGTTCCAGATGAGCCTACCCCACCAAGATAACCAATACAGCCACCGCTTATTGCACCAATGACAACGCTGCTTGGAGATGTTGCAATAAGTCCATTGCCTTCCGAAAGGTTTGGCTGCTTCCCTTGAATAAGGTCAATAAGAATGTTCATGATTGCTTTTGTGTCAAGTGAACTGCCAAGGCTGTGAATTTGACCATTATTAAGCACGCCAACAATGCCGCCTGCAATGCCACTTAATGCCCAAACTGTGCCACTGTTTGAAATCATACCGATTTTGCCGTCTTTCCAGTCTGCACGCAAATTGCCGCCATCCATAACGCCAACAATACCGCCCGCGACCTTAAGAGCCATAACAACACTGTAACCATTCCAGAATGATCCCCAGAAGTCTTCACCTGTTGAGCAGTTTCTGATAGAGCCGTCATTCATGTAACCTACAATTCCGCCCGCAGTATTTGGGAAACTCAAATAGAATTCTGGAGCGAAAATTTCTTTAATAGCATTGATCCCGTCTTCTAGGATGTTCTTCTTTGTCCCGTCTTCATTTGTCTTTTTAAACAGATCGCCTAATCCTTCTGAAACATTTTTGCAATCTTGAACTATTGCTTTTTGCATATAGCCAACAATGCCGCCTGCGAAGGATCTTACCATATATCCACGCAAAAGTGAATTGCTCTTGCAGTCTTTGATGACGATATTGCTTTCGTTTGTCTTTGAAACTGCAAGACCAGCAATGCCGCCTGCAAATTGTGTAAGCATTCCGCCGATTGCATTCATTTTGAATGCTTCATTGGCTGAGCCTGTCATATTAACAATACTTACACAATTTTGAATTGTAATATAAGCTGTCTGTTGATTTGAGCCAGAACTTTCAGCCGCCCCAACAATGCCGCCTGCTGCACCATCTTCAAGAACAGCCGCCGCACTTAAGCCCAACTTGAGAAGTATATTAGCCGTATTATTATCAGCGCCAAGCAAGCCACTAAGCGAGAATGATTGTGTATTCACGCAGCCAGACCCGTCTTTAAGGGATAGGATATACATAATTGCTTTTCTTAGCCATTCAAAAGACTCTTTACTCTGTGACTTACTACTAGAGCCAACATATCCTGGATTCTCTTTCTTTGCGTCGTCAGTTGATGTTGTTACTCCACCCGAAATATCAGCATCTACTTTCATATTAATTTCAGTTCCCGCAGAAAGACTTGAATAAATTTTCAATTTGCCATTTGCTTTCACTGCGCCTGTGTTTTTTGCATTTATTATGGTAATGATTTCTTCACTGCTTACTGCTTCACCAACAATACCACCCGCTCTTGTCGCTGCAGACACATCTGCACCATTTGAAACGCCATTTTCCACCGAATTCCCGATGTCGCCGCCGACAATTCTTCCAACGACACCACCAGAAACTGAATATCCGTCAATAACAAAGGTTAATTTCGCCTTGATGGCTTTGACCAAATTATCATTAAGTGCATTTTCAGTTTGGTCTATAAGTCCTTTAATTGACTGATAGACTTTATTGAATGTAACATTTTCAGAAGTAATACTGTTAAATGCTGTTTCGTAATATTCTACAAGGTCGTCCCACTCGCCTTTTCTTGAACTGTCATTGTTCTTAATGTCAAGGGCGGTTTCTTCTGGGACAATCCATGGATTGAGGAGGTCCCAAATGATGTCGGTGTAAACGGTTGAATGTTCAAGAGAGTGGCAATTTTTGATTGTTCCGCCGTTCATTGAGCCTGCGATGCCGCCTGCGAGAAGTGTTTGCGAACTCTTCATATCAATGCTGCCAGCGAAAGTGCAGCCTGTGACGGTGACACTTCCGGTGATGCTTTTGCTGCTTTCTTGAACCATATTGCCGACAATGCCGCCGACCATAATTGTGTAGTAGCCAGAGAGGTATTTAATTTCATAGGAAAGTCTTCCGGAACCTCCAACTGCTGAGTCGTTTGAAACTTGTCCAAACACGCAGTTTTCAATTATAGTTTCTCTGTTGCTTGCTCTTGCAAGACCAACAATTCCGCCCATGTTGACTGTGCTTGCAAGCACATCACTCATTGAGATAAGGTTCATGGCTGGTTTTGCAGGAGAACCTTCTTTCAAACTTGTCATCTCGCCATATTGGGTCATTCTTGAGTCTTTGAACGCTGGAAGGAATTGTTCATAGGTTCCATTATCACTTGTCGAAACGAAGTTTCTTGAAGCAATGCCAACAACATAGTCGGACTCTACAACACAACCTGAAACCTTGCCGCCGTGCAAAGCGCCAACAATGCCGCCCGCGCCATAAATGCCATAGACACTAACATTGCTGTCTTTTGGAATCTTTATGTTTGAAATTTCGCTGGACAAGTAACCAACAACGCCGCCAGAATATGACCTTGGTTGGACAACTTGCTCCATGCTAATTCCGCCACCGACAGTAACATTTCTCAAAAGTCCTTTGCCTTCGCTATCACCGTTATTATTTTCTTTAAACCCGATTGTTCCGCCTGTCATCATGCCGACAATGCCGCCAGAGTAACTGGTTGAATCTGATGTTTCGTCATATGCTCCAACGGACAAGTTGCTGCCATCTGTTGAGAAGATATTTTCCAAAGTTCCATTGTGCAATATTCCAACATATCCACCTGCAAATGCTGGGGTGCCAGAATATATATGGCTTGGAGAATTGCTACCAACATTAAAGCCGTAGTTTGTTTCGCCAACTATAAACTTAGACTTAACGACAATATTTGTTGCTCTGTTTGTGATAACACTTGGAAGTGCCTCGCCGCCAACTCTTGAAACGCCTTCGTAAGCAAGCAAGCTGTCTTTTGGAAGGTCGTTTAAGTCGATGCCTTGGACTATTGTCCATTTTCCAGCTTTACTTTCTTCTAATGTGAAATTTGCTCCGACATCTTTTGGCGTAACTTCTGCAACAAAGAATGCTGCGAAGAATTGTGTATCAACAATCCAAATGGATTTATTCCTATTATTTTCAGCATTTTGATCATCTTTCAATTTGCCGACTTTGTCTTCAAAAGTATTTTTGTCTATTGTAAGCGAGCCAAAATCTCTGCCGATTGAGTTCTTGTCTTTGAGTGCTGCAATGGTTGCTTCGTTAAGTTTGTAATATTGACGAATAACCTTATCTTCTTCTTTTTCCTCAACATGCACAAAGTTTGCACCCTTAATCTGAACGACCTTTGACTTGAACAAGTTTGCCAAGTTGCCGTTGAAGACATAGTTGTTGCTTGCAATGCCAACATTTCTGACTATTGCATATTTGTCATCAACAACGCCTGCAATAAGACCAGTTTTTGAATAACTGTTTGCAAATGTGATATTTTGAATTACAGTTGCAACATGATATTCCTCTTTAACTGAGTCATCGCCAGTTTTCTTGACCATTATTGTTTCATTTGGATGAGAAACAATAGCACGAACAAGACCGTTTGTTGAATACATATTAACAACTTGAGTTGTGCCTTCGCCGTCAAGAGCGCCGTCCAAGTTGCCATAGAATTCCATTTTTTGGGTATCCCAACTTTCAGACCAATAAGTTACTTTTGAATATTTTGCAAAGTTAACTTGAGTTTTTGTAAATCTGTAGTATCTGTATCTTGGAGTTGTGCCAAGGTTGTTTGAAGATACAAAGATGTCAAACAAGCCAGCATGCTTAACTGAATATGGCATGTTTTCAAAGCCTTGCACCGAGCCGCCATTGACAGGACCAGTGCCTTTGCCTAAGGAATTTACAACATCAGGGGCGTAAGAATTTCCGTCCTTATCTGCCAAGCCGTTTCCAGTGTAGATGCTATTGAAATATTTTCTGACAAGTGCAGAGAATGTATCATTAAGAGAATTTCTATCTCTTGTTGTTCCACTGAAAACATTGATGTAGTTTTTGGTAATATATCCATAGTTGAACCAAGTTAAGTCAATTCCTATTGCACCTTCTGTGCTAACTGCGCCGTCAGCATAACTAAAGAAGTCAACAAGTTCACCTTTCAAAGCACCAGTAGAACTATCTCTTTCTGGAACAATCCAGTGAGTTTGGAACATTTCTGCAATGGTTGCATTGCTTGTATTTGCAGTTTGAGTTTCAGAATTTGTTTCGCCAGTGAATGACACTGTCCACAAATAGAAGCCTGTGTTTGAAATGAAGTTGCTGTTTATATTTCTGTCGCTGATTGCAGAAATATTTTGTCCTTCATTGCCGGCAACATATGGAATGTAATCATAATACACTCTATAGAAGTTTGCCGTTGCTTTCCAGTTTTCATCTCCGTCAAGCGATGAAACACGAGCAACTGGATAAGTGACATTGTATCTATCTGTGCCCTCTGCAACTGAGAAGTCTGCCATTGTGTAGGAGTTTGAGATAACGCCATATGCACTTATTTTTGCAAGAGTGCCAACTGGGGTTGTGTTGTTTGTCTCAAAAATCTCAATGGAGCCAGTGTAATAACTGTCGTAAATATTTCCAATCTTATATCCGTCAGCAGATTTTGTTCCATTTGCGGAAACAAGACCGCCTGCACCAGATGTGCTACCCTTCGGAATGCTTATATCTGTCATGCTGAAGCACTTGTTGATAACGCCAGAGTTTGAATAAACAAACGATGAAACATCAAGAGGGGTGTTAATTTTGCCAACAACTGAACTTGCATATACAAAGCCTTCATTGGCTATTGCAAGTGGAGCAAACATGCTGTTTATTCCCTCAACATCACCACTGATGTTGAGCATAAGTGCTGACACTGCAGAATTTCTGGTGATTGTGTCAAACACTGGAATTCTGTTTCCGTTTCCGTCTTTTGCAATAATCTCAAAGCCTTGACCATTGAACACCCAGCCAACTGCCAACATTGTGGTGCCACCCGCATCATATTGCTTAAGTGCAACTTGGTGGTCGAGTGTTATATTATCTTTCAAGTAATAATATTTGTTGCTTTCAAGCGGTTCTTTCGAATTTTCTGCAAAGTCAATAGGTTTAAGTTTGCAGCCTTCAATCAATGTGCCTGTTGATTGGTCCATATATTTGGCATAGAACTTGCTATAAATTTTGCTGTTTGCGTCAACCCTTGTTTCAAGACCATCATAAATGGTTCTGAACATTCCATTTCCCATTGAATCAGGGATTAAGTCTGCTTGAGAAACATTTTTGACATTTGAAAGTTCATTTGAAACGAGAGCAATATTTTCACAAGTTACAATGAGATTTGTGGAAACTTTTGCCTTGTCATCGTCACGCTGTCTGCCACAAACTGCACCGATATAAAGGTTCAATTTTTGCCCCATTGCATAATCTCTTATTGTCGAAGCAACAAGAACATTCTTTGTGTCGGAAGCATTGTCAAGCACTTTGCAATCGCCAACAAGTCCGCCGATGAATGTTGGTCCTTCTGGAAGGAACATTGATGCAACTTTTGATGCGTCATTTGTAATTTCTTCAAAGTTATTTGTTGAGCCCAAAACTCTGTTTAGAGTTATATCGCCAAGGACAATGGAAGTTGAAACTTTAAGTTTTGCAACTTTTGCAACAAATCCGCCAACGCTCATAGTTGAATATTGGTCGCATATGATGTCTGTTGTGGAGATTGCTCTGTTGATAGAAATTGTGTCTGTATCCTTTTCAGTTTTGCCGACAATTCCGCCAACGAAAATTTGTGCTCCTCTTGGGACATTCTTTCCACCATTAAGGACTTTAATGCTGTCTGCGTCTGCAACAACGCTATCAAATGTGTAGGAACTCTTGCCAGTTAAGTATCCAGCAATGCCGCCGACAATGGCAGTGTTAAATTTGGAACCTATAAGTTGAAGTGGAGTGTTGCTATACACATTTCTTATATCTTGAGCAGAACTTGTTGCCACAACTCCGCCAATGACATACAAATCATCTGTTCCCATATCTGACAAGCAGTTAAGAGCGATGCTTCTTCTTGCATTGCCGTTATGGTCTTTACTTTGTTTTACTTCTGCATTTGAAATGTTGAATGTGCTTATTGCAATAGCGCCAGCCACATAGGTGTTGCCCTTTGCATAAACATTTATTGCCATGTCATTTGCATAAATTTGACTTGCACTGCCAACACGGGAACTTTCTTCGCCTTGGCTTGCAAGATATGAATCTGCCGAGCCAACAATTCCGCCAACATAAATTGCACTTGTCTTAACATCAGTAGATGTTTTGAATGGGGTATTCTTGCCTACATTGATTGTCCTGTCATTTGCAAAGATATTTTCCATTCTGCCAAGCATTGAGCCAGCCACGCCGCCAACACTAAGAGAACTTATTACTTCATTTTCCTTTGCCAAAACATTTATATTAACTTTGGATTTAATGTTTCGCAATTCACCTTTGATAGAACCCGCAATGCCGCCAACAGTTCTAGCTGTTGAGCCGTTGCAATTTTCGTAATTTATCAATAATCCAAGGTTTGCACTTGAGAAGTTAATGTTAACAACAGTGTTTGCCGATGTTCCAACAAGCGTGCCGAATGTTGTTGCGTTTGTTTCGATTGAATTGGTTTCGGATTTGATAACTTCAATTTCTCTGTTTTCTGCATTGACGAATTGTTTTGTTCTGCTATCAAGGACATACACAGTGCCATTGCCGCTGCCGACAACAAGATATGGATTGCTAAAGCTTTCAATGTTGTTGCCTCTGTAGAATGCACCTTGAGAAACGACAATGCTGTCTATATCTTCGCCTGTGTATCCTTCAGCGCCATATGAAATTGCCCCATATGCTTCGGTCAAAGCACCATAGACAAATACATTGTTGATTTGTGTAGAATTTTCCGCACTTGCAACAAGCACAGCACCAAAAGATTGACCGCCTTTTCTTTCGTCAGTGTAGTCATATGTAACTTTATAATTTCCAACAACTACATTGAAGTTTGAGAATGTTGCATTTCTTGTTGAAATGAACATTGCATATTTTTCACTTACATTGCTGGCTGTCATGTTGATATTGAATAGAATTGGTTTTCTTCTATAAACCTTAACTTCGTTTCCAACTGTTTCTGTGTAAGTGATGTTTGCTCCATACAAACTGCCTTCAAATGTTTCTGCGATAGGAGTGAAGATTCCATTGTTGTATGTGCTGAAGTCAATGTCACGCATAATCATATATGTTTTGCCAGCAGTATTTTTCGCACCGAGTTTGTTAAAGAATTCTTCTGCGGTGTAAATTTTTTCTGTTGCTGCATTAAATCCATATTCAAGAACTGGCAACACATCATATTCGTCATCATTGTTGTTTGGAGCGTCATATCTCCAAATATCTCTACTCCACTTGTCTGTTGAGAAGTATTTATCTCTTGCCTCTTTGTTTGCGTTGAGAGTTGTGGAGAATAGTTTTAGGAATTGGTCTGGACCTATTTTGCCACTCAAGCTCTTGCTAAGATAAGTATCGCTCTTTCCGCCTTCTCCAGTGCCCCAATATTCAAAGATTGTTGCGTCAGAATTCCCTGCTGTTTTATAATCTGCTAAAGAGAAGTTGCTAGTTTGGAATTCATCGCCAAATCTGATAGCAATATTTCTGACATAATCGCAGCCGATGTTTTTCAAAGCATATTGATTAACATAAATTCCGTTGTCGCCGTTTGTTATGTCAACAATTCCCTCTTTGTCTTCTGTTTTTTGATTGTTATAGAAACCATAAAGTGCGCCTATCTTTCCGCCGTTGCTATCAAATTCCACAAGGCGAGAGAAGTCGTCTGAGTTATAAATGTTAAGAGCCACAATGTTTGCAAGGTGAAGTTTTGCTTCGTCTTGTCCAACTTTGTCAACGATAGTGATATATCCAGTTTCGCTGTCCACCACTTCGCCGATAATTGCACCGATATGAGTTTTTGAAGCGTCATCATTTGCTCTTAGGCTTGCGGTTGTGTAAACATTTGAGATAGTTCCCGAAGAACTTGCACCCACTATGCCGCCAAGAGATGTTGCATAATTATTTCTGACATCAACTCTGTTGTATGAGTCAAGAATTGAGCCTGACCTATAGACTGTAGTTGAGGAGTTAATTCCAACAAGTCCGCCAACAAATTCTGGTGTGCCGCCAAACAATGTGCCATTGAATGAGTCTGTGGTGGTGCTTGCCAAAGTTGCTGCTGCAATAAGATGATTGTTAAGTTTTTCTGTTGTTTCTTTGTCAAATCCGACATAACTCTTGCTAATTTTGCCAAGGTTGAAAGCAGTCAATCCACCAACAACTTGCGAAGATGTTAATGTAGAATTGTTGCCAACAATGAAACTTGAATTTTCAACATATGTTTCTTCACCAACAAAGCCGAAAAGTCCGCCAACATAGTTTGAAAGGATATTTACATTTCCGTCATAATTGCCGTTTTTGTCAACATTTGCACCAGAAAGTTTGCTGTTTTGAACGAATGAGCCAACATGAACATTGTCAACATTTATTTTATCCATAAGTATGCTGTTTCTGTCGCTACTTCTTTGGCTAAGAGAAACAACACCTGCAATGCCACCTGCATAATAAACATTCTTTGGAAGATTGGAAAGTCTTAGATTGCTTGCAGAAGCGTAATTTCCGCCAGTGGAGATATTTCTTGGAGCGATTGCTTCCCAAATGTCTGTTGAAGTGATAACACTTGTTTGTGAGCCTTGAGAAGAAGTCCTGCTGCTTGTGACAGAAAGATTTGACCTGATGTTTGAAATTCTGCTAAATCTTGTTCCTGTTGCAGAAGTTGTTGAATATGTGCTAGAAATCACAA
>CAKVNA010000014.1 GCA_934776915.1 uncultured Clostridia bacterium | reverse complement strand
TGAAATATGAAAAATTAAAGTGCAAGTTAGGTTATAAAAATTGAAATAAAATGATAATTTTGGAATGAAAACTAAAAAAATTTCTTATTTATAAATAATAAAGCAAAAAATCTCTTGCAAAAAGTAATTTTTTTGGATATAATATGTTCGTTAGTTGAAAAAAAATAAGCAATTTGTATAAAGTTAAATGTTAAATCGTCTTATGGCGACACTCTTGACAACTGAAATTTCACAATTATAAATATACTTGCCCTTTGGCAATAGAGGATTAAAAATGATTTTTAGGAATACGATTAGACTTCTGCTAACCAACTTTTCTAATGTTTGGAAAGTTCTTTTGTATTATGTGATTTGCATAAGCCTTAGTTTTTGTGTGTGCTACTTTTTGGCAAGCCCAATTATTGCAAAACTTGTAGAAGCACAAATTTTTGTGGAATTTGGTCAGGCGTTTGGTGGGTTGTTTTCCAAACCACTTCAAGTCACTGCCACAGCTTTTGAGCAGTTGCTTCAAAAAGTGGGGGAAGTGCTTACAACAAACATTCAATTTCGTTTCAACTACATTTTTCTTGGCGTGTGGACTTTGTTTATTTTCCCACTTACGCTCGACTTCGCTCAACTGGCCTCGGGTGAAGTTTTGTATGGCTTTATGACAAGCCAAGTGAAATATAACTGGACAGGAAGATATATCAAAAACATTGGCAAAAGTGTGCTTTATAGTATGTTAAGATACAGTGTTGTGTTGGTGTTCAATGTGGTGGCACTTGGTGGCTTATATTTCACCATAAAATTTGCTTCGGCAGGTGACATTAAATATGCACTTTTGTCTGTGTGGGTGTTTGCACTTGTGATTGTGACACTTGCTCTAAAACAAGCATTGTTTTCTTGCTGGATGCCTTCAGTTGCTGTGCTTGACAAAAATGTGGCTTCGGCATTGTCGCAAAATTTCTCTTGCGTTTTCCGTAACTTTTGGAATATCTTTTCAACTGCACTTTTGCTTGTAATTTTGTCCATTGTTATAAACCTTCTTTGTGCTGTGTTTACCTTGTCCGTTGCCCTTGTTATAACCATTCCAGCCACTGCATTTATGTTTGTGGTGTTCCAAATGGTCAGTTTCTTCTCAACTCAAGGCATGAGATTTTATGTCTATCCAGATATGTTTATTTCACCAAAAAGATTTGAAGAACAAGACAGCATAGAAAAAATGAAGAATTTGATTTAATTCTGCCATTGGCACGAAATTTGGCTAAAATACATGTAAAATGTATGTTAAATACACAAGAAAAATGTTTTTTCAGAAAACAGGCAACTTTTTGTTGCAAAAAATTCTGTTTTGTTAGGTGTTGTCACCTTTAATTTTAATGCAAATTGCTACAAGGAGAAAAAATGAATAACGAAAAATTAAAAATAACTTTTTTGGGCGGAATTGGCGAAATCGGCAAGAACATGACCGCTTTTGAATATGGCAAGGACATGATTGTTGTTGATGCTGGTCAATCTTTCCCAGACGAAGATATGCCAGGGGTTGACCAAGTGGTGCAAGACCTAACATATCTTGAAAAAAACAAATCTAAAATGCGTGGGCTTTTTATCACTCACGGACACGAGGACCACATTGGGGCTATTCCTTACTTTTTGGATAGAATAAAAACCCCTATTTATGGAAGCAGAGTGTCGCTTGGGCTTATTGAAAACAAACTTAAAGAGTCTAAGAAAACTGGCGTTATTATGAAGCCAGTTAAGCCAGGGACTGTTGTTGTGGCGGGGAATTTTAAAGTTGAATTTGTGTCAGTTACACACTCTATTCCTGGGGCATTTGCACTTGTAATAACCACCCCAGCGGGCGTTGTTGTGCATACGGGCGACTTTAAGATTGACTTTACGCCAGTGGGCAACGATGTTTGCGACCTAAAGCGTCTTGCAGAGGTGGGCAAAAAGGGTGTTACATTGCTTATGAGTGACAGCACAAATGTGGAAAGAGAAGGCTTTTCTATGAGTGAATCTGTTGTTGGAAAGACTTTTGACGAACTTTTGGGCAAACTTAAAACTCAAAGAATTCTTATTGCAACCTTTGCTTCAAACATTCACAGATTGCAACAAATTATCGACTGTGCCAAAAAATATGGAAGAAAAATTGCTTTTACGGGCAGAAGTATGGTTAATGTTAGTGACATGGCTATTAAACTGGGCGAACTTAAATGCGACAAAAACATTATTGTTGACATTGACAAGGTGGATACATTTGAAGATAAGGAACTTATTATCATTTCCACAGGCTCTCAAGGTGAAGCAATGAGTGCGCTTACAAGAATTGCATCAGACAGCTTTCCAAAGGTTAAGCTTGGGGATAATGATGTGGTTATTTTGTCATCATCACCAATTCCTGGCAACGAAAAGGCCATAAACAACCTTATAAATGTGCTTTATAGAAAAGGTTGCAAGGTTATTTACAACGAACTTGCAGATGTTCATGCCTCTGGTCACGCATACAAAGAAGAACTTAAAATTTTGCACTCACTTATAAAACCAAAATTCTTTATCCCAGTGCATGGGGAATATAGACACCTTAAAAATCACCAAATGCTTGCAAAAGAACTTGGAATGAAAGAAAGAAATATCATTATCCCAGAACTTGGAATGCAAGTGGAACTTACACCAGACACAATTAAGGTTGGAGGCATGGTGCCAGCGGGAAGTGTGCTTATTGACGGCACAGGACTTGGCGAAAAAGATAGCAATGTTATTCGTGACAGACTTCTTTTGTCGCAAGACGGAGTGTGCGTTGTTGTGGCAACATTGTCTTCAAAATCGGGCAGACTTGTAAAAGAGCCAGACATAATTTCTCGTGGATTTGTCTATCAAGATGAAGCAAGCGACATCATAAAGGACGCAAAAGAATTTATATATGAAAAATTAAGCGACCTTGACCTAAAAGCCATGGATAAAGCGGAAATTAGAACAAATATCCGCAAAATTTCTACAAATTTCTTCTTCAAACATACCAAACGCAAACCAGTCATTTTAAGCGTCATTGTGGAAGCGGAATAAAATGAAGCAGTTAAATCACGAGGAATTTAAGAAAACTCAGAAGAAGTTTGACCCAAAAGTTGTGTTAATTTTGGAAAATCTTGAACATGACGAGAATATCGGCTCGGCTTTTAGGCTTGCAGATGCTTTTAATGTTTCTAAAATTTATGTTGTTACTGATAAATTTTTGGAAATGAAAAAAGTTGAAAAGACAGCAAGAAATTGCTCAAAGACAATTCCTTATGAAATTATATCTTCAACAGATAAGGCAATAAGTGCTGTGAGGGAAGATAGTTACATTCCAATAAGTGTTGAAATTTGTGACGACAGTGTTCCGCTTAGAGATTGCAATTTTGCAAACTTTGACAAGGTGGCGTTGCTTGTTGGCAACGAAAGACATGGAGTTAGTGAAACGGCTTTAAACTCATGTGACTTATCTGTTCATATTGATATGTTTGGGGTTAATTCTTCGCTTAATGTGTCAACGGCACTAGGAATTGCTCT
Organism: uncultured Clostridia bacterium; assembly: GCA_934776915.1. Classification (GTDB taxonomy): domain Bacteria; phylum Bacillota; class Clostridia; order Christensenellales; family UBA1242; genus UBA7862. The sequence goes on along the minus strand of CAKVNA010000014.1, from coordinate 8,454 downwards.
TTATAAATGTGTGGAAGATAGGTTTTTAAAAAATAATCAATGTTGCCATTACGAACAATAAAAAAATCCCTTGGGGGTGTCCCGAGGGATTTATTTTTCGCTTCAGTGCAGTGTATAAGCCGAGTTCTGTATTAAGTGGTCATCTATCTAGGCCATATGTTGCCACATGGCTCAAGCGACATTTTTAAAGCACTTGCGAACAACAAATTGTGCTTTTTAGTCTTGCTTCGGGTGGGGTTTACATAGCCCTGATTGTCACCAATCAAGCGGTGGTCTTTTACACCGCCTTTCCACCATCGTCCGCCTGTCAACTTTCGTGTCCTTATATTGACAAGTGTCCCCAAGGGGAACGAGAAACTCGTGACAGTTTATTTCTGTTGCACTTTCCCTAGAGTCGCCTCCGCTGGTAGTTAGCCAGCACCCTGTTCTGTGAAGCCCGGACTTTCCTCACTCCAAGCCTTACACTTGGACTGCGACCACATGACTGCCTGAATATGGGTATTTTAACACCATATAGGGCGTTTGTCAACAAGTTGCCGACTGCCATTTTGTGTAAATTAGCAAAACACATCTTTCTGTGCTTTTTCTCGTATTATGTCTATGGCTTTTTTCTCCAAGCGGGAAATGTAGGAACGGGAAATGCCCAGTTTTTTGGCAATTTCTCTTTGAGTGTAGGCAGGGGTGTTTTTTAAGCCATATCTCATGCAGATTATTTGATATTCTCGTTCGGTGAGATTTGATTGAACAATGTTTAAAAGTTTTTCTGTCAAAACTGAGTTTTCAACTGTTTCTTCCACGCAGTCATCTTCGTTTGGGATAATGTCGCCTATTGAGATTTCATTGCCGTCTTTGTCCTTTCCCAAACTTTCGCTTAAAGACATGACAGGAGTATGCTTTTTGTTTACACGAAGAAGCATCAAAATTTCATTTTCAATGCAGCGGGCGGCGTAGGTGGAAAATTGTGTATTTTTGCCATATTGAAATGTGTTTGTGGCTTTTATAAGACCAATAGAGCCAACAGAAATTAGGTCGTCACTTTCGGCAGAGCCTATGTATTTTTTTGCAACATGCACAACAAGTCGCAAGTTGTGAGATATCAACTTTTCTTTGGCGGACATATCTCCTTTGTGAAAGGCATCAAAATATGCTTTTTCTTGTTTTTCGCTTAGCGGCTTTGGAAAATTGGAAGCATTGTTTACATAAGCAGAAAACAGCATAATTTTGTTCATAAAAGTAACAAAACTCTCTACAATCATTTTTCACCTCTCATGTTTTAGATATATATGTTACTTTTCGACAAAATTTGACACATGGACAATCAGTTTCTTAAAATTATTTCATTTTGCTTGCTAAAAGGGTGGGTTTTATCCTATAATAAGTGCTATGGAAGACAGACAAAGAAATATTAGAAATTTTTGCATTATTGCACACATAGACCACGGCAAAAGCACACTTGCAGACAGGCTTATTGAAAAAACTGGCACACTATCTTCAAGGGAACTTACAGAACAAGTGCTTGACAGTATGGACATTGAACGTGAACGTGGCATAACAATAAAACTTACACCAACAAGAATGTTTTATAATCATGACGGTGAGGAATACACTCTTAATCTTATTGACACCCCCGGACATGTGGACTTTACATATGAAGTATCTCGTTCGCTTAAAGCGTGCGAAGGGGCAATTTTGGTGGTTGACGCAACTCAAGGTGTTCAAGCACAGACACTGGCAAATGTTTATCTTGCACTTGAAAATGATTTGACAATTATTCCAGTTATCAACAAAATTGACTTGCCAAGCGCTAGGGTTGAGGAAGTTAAAAAGGAGATTGAAGATGTTATTGGGCTTTCGTGCAAAGATGCTCCACTTATCTCCGCCAAGGAAGGCATAAATATTGATGATGTTTTGGAAAGCATAATAAAGAATATTCCAGCCCCAAGGGGTGATGAGAATAAGCCACTTAAAGCACTTATTTTTGATAGTTATTATGACAATTTTAAGGGAGCAGTGAGTCTTGTTAGAATTTTTGACGGCAAGGTTAGTGCTGGAACGAATATCAAAATGATGAAAACGGGCAAAAGTTATGAAGTGACGGAAGTAGGTGTATTTTGCCCAGCAACAAGACCTGTGAAAGAACTTAAGGCAGGTGATGTTGGATATATTTGTGCTAGCATAAAAAATGTGTCTGAAACAAAAGTGGGCGATACAATAACTTATTCTGACAACCCAACAAGCGAGGCTCTTGACGGATACAAAGATGTCAAGCCTATGGTTTTTTGTGGAATTTTCCCAGTTGACGGGTCAAGATATCAAGACCTAAAAGACGCACTTGAAAAACTTAAACTTAATGATGACTCAATTCATTATTCTCCCGAAGTTTCAAATGCCTTGGGCTTTGGGTTTAGGTGTGGCTTCTTGGGGTTGTTGCATCTTGAAATTATAACTGAAAGACTTGAAAGAGAATTTGACCTTGACATAATTACAACCGCACCAAGTGTTAGTTATAGAGTTGTTAAAACTGACGGCAATGTGCTTGAAGTGAGCAATCCTTCTGCTCTGCCAGCGGTGACAGAAATTGATTATATTGAAGAACCTATTGCAAGTGTCTCAATTTTCACTCCGCCAGAATATGTTGGGAATATTATGGAACTATGTCAAAACAAGCGTGGGGTGTATCTGGATATGCAATATCTTGATAGTTCTCGTGTGGTGCTTAAATATGAAATTCCACTTAATGAAATTGTATATGACTTCTTTGACGGGTTGAAGTCCAGAACAAGAGGTTATGCCAGTCTTGATTATGAAGTAAATAAATATACAAAAAGTGACCTTGTAAAGTTGGATATTTTGCTAAATGGTGAAAAGTGTGACGCTTTAAGCATAATTGTTCACAGGTCGCAAGCATATGCTCGTGGGAAGAAATTAACAGAAAAACTGAAAGAGGTCATCCCAAGACAGTTGTTTGAACTTCCTATTCAAGCGTGTATTGGCGGAAAAGTTATCGCAAGGGAAACAGTTAAGGCTATGAGAAAAGATGTGCTTGCAAAATGTTACGGTGGCGATATTACAAGAAAGAGAAAACTTCTTGAAAAACAAAAGGAGGGTAAAAAGAGAATGAGACAAGTAGGCTCTGTGGAAATTCCATGCGAAGCCTTTATGACCATTCTCAAATTGGACTCATGAAAGATTTGTCACTTTATATTCACATTCCATTTTGTTCGGGGCATAAATGTAATTATTGTTCATTTGTGTCTTTCTGCAACAAGCGAAATGACATGGAAGACTATGTTAGGGCATTGTGCGAGGAAATTAAACTTCGCTCCAAGCAGTTTGGTGGGGAATATTCTCTTGCTACTATATATTTTGGTGGCGGCACACCAAGTTGTCTTGAAACAGGGCTTATTACTCGCATTATGCTTGCAATAAAGGAAAACTTTAAGATAAAAAAGACTGCCGAAATTTCAATAGAATGTAACCCAGAAAGTTTGACAAGAGAAAAACTTGAGGAATACAAACTCAACGGCATAAACAGACTTAGCATTGGGGTGCAGAGTTTTAGCAATGGAGTTTTGGATTTTATTGGCAGAAGCCACACGGCAAAAATGGCAAAAGACGCAATTATCATGGCTCAAAAAATGGGCTTTGAAAATATAAGTGTTGATATGATGCTTGGACTTCCTGCACAAAATGATTATGATGTAAGTCAAATGGCAAAATGGCTTGCAAAGCACAATATAAAACATATTTCTGCCTATTCGCTCATTTTGGAAGACGGCACACCTATGAAAAAACTTGTTGACGAGGGAAGGCTGACTGTTCCAACAGATGACGAAACTGTGGATATGTATAACAGTGTGTATGCTGTGCTTAAAAAATATGGCTATGTTAGATACGAGGTGTCCAACTTTGCTTTGCCAGATTATGAGTGCAAACACAACATTGTGTATTGGACGGGGAAAGAGTATCTTGGCATAGGGCTTGCCAGCCATTCATATATGTCGGGAAAGAGATTTTGCAACACTGAAGACTTTGACAAATATGTGTCAAATCTTATGGACAAAAAACTTGCTGTTGAGAGTGTCGAAACACTGTCGCCCGCTCAAAAAAGAGAAGAAGAAATTATGCTCGCCCTTCGCACAAACTTGGGGCTTGATACATATAGGCTTGACAGGCTTTATGGCGGCAACTTCTTAAAGGATAAGGCAAAGGAAATTGAGTTTTTGTCCAAAAATGGCTTTATCCGCTTGGAAAATGGCAGAATTTTCGTTTGCGACAACGCATATTATGTTTTAAGTTCAATCATTTCAAAATTGGTTTAACATTTTAGGATTTTTCGCAAATTTAATAGGTTAAAATATATAAATAATAATATCTAACAATATAAAATATCCATTTAACAAAAAAAGTGGATATTTTTTATTAAAATGCAAATTGGGTCTTGAAAAAGAGAAGATATGGGTGTATAATTTCTACATAAAGAATAATTGGAGGGAAAAATGTACGCAAACGAGATTTTGAAACATTATCGTAATAAGTTTGATAAAAATGGCTTTGTTGATGTTACAAAAGATGTTCTTGACGAAGAATTTTTTTCTGGATATTATACATCTTCATCCAAACTTAAACTTAAATGCGGAACATTTTACAAGAAACTGGGCGAACTTGGGGTTGCTAAAGCACAAATGGATGCCGAAGTTCTGCTCTGCCAAGTTTATCACAAATTAGGGTTCAAAACGGCTATTTATGTGCCAGCACAAACTGACTTTTCTCAATTTATCTTGTGCAACGACATTCAAACCAAAAATGTTGTGCCTGCTTTTGAATATCACTTTGAACTAGGTTACGAACACCGCGGACTAAAGGGTTCTCCAGATTGTCTTTTCAACGGCGATAAGCGAGATTATGTGGCTCTTTTTAGCCCAAATATTTTGAGAAAAAGGGCAGAAATGTTTTTGACTGATGCCACATCTCTAAACTATGACCGTGTTGACTGCAACTATTATTATCTTTTGAACAAAAAAACTGGCTCGCCTGCGGATATAATTTTGATAGACTATGAAAGCAGTGGGGAAAATTTTAATCACGCAGAGGAGTTTAGAAGAAAATACACGCCTTCAGATAACTATCTTGATAAGTATAATACTTGGCTTACAAACAACCCACCATCTACAAGGGAACATTATCAAAGTGACTTCAATCCAATGTATTTAAGTCGTGAAGAAATTATTAAAAATACAAAAAACTGTGAGGAACTTGACGGAGTGTTTGACGCAAACGAATTTGCAAGCAGAATTGGAAGCGTTGACATAAATGCTGTTGCAAAAGACATAAAAAGGGAAATCAATTACAAGGTTAATCAAAAATATGTTGATGTTCTGGATAAGAGATTTGAAAATACAGCGGAAATGCTTATGTCAAAATAAAAAATAAGAAAGAAAAAACAGAAAAATGGCGATTATTGTAAGTTGTCAGAAAAAAAATAAAAAAAATTTTAAAAAGTTGACCAAAAAGTGTTGACTTTTTATTTTTTTTGCATATAATAGTGCTAGCACTCAAAGATAGAGATTGCTAACAACAATTTTAATCTTGTGCTAAAGTTTTTAAAGGAGAAGGTGCTTGTGAAAGACGATTTGCCAAAACTTTCGGATAGAAAAAGGGCAATTTTGTATTATGCTGTTGATAATTATATAAAACTTGCCAGCCCTATTACAAGTTTGCTTGTGCAAAAGACAACTCTACATGATTTGTCCACTGCAACCATTCGGAACGAACTTAATGCACTTGAAGCCATGGGGTTTTTGAAACAACTTCACACATCAAGTGGCAGAGTGCCAACGACACAGGCTTACAGGTTTTTTGTAAATGAAACATTAAAGGACACAAAATATTCCACAAAAGACTTGCAAGATGTTAGGGACAAATTGTTTGCAAGAACAAACAATCTTAGTGAAATTGTAGAGTCAATTTCAAAAGCAATTTCCACAAAAACCAATTATCCAACGGTTTTTATGTTTGATGGTTTTGAAAATTTGACAGTGCAATCAATTAAGGTTATATGGTTGCTAAATTCACAGGTGCTTGTTCTGGTGGAAACAAATGCTGGGGCAATTTCAAACACCATTGAAGCAAATTCCAGTGTTACAAAACAAGATTGTGACAATGCAAGCAGTGTTTTTTCGGCAATTTTTGGAGGCAAGAATATAAGTTATCTTACGCAAAACATGGACAATTTTAGTTTTGGCGTTAAGGAAAGTATGCGTAAGTATGATGAAGTGTTTAAACTTGTGCTTGAAGTTTTAAGTGCTTATTACAATCACACAAAAAGCAAGGTTTCAAATCAAGGCATAATAAAACTTCTTGAAAGCCCAGACACCAGCGTCGAAAGTGCAAAAAATATTCTTAATGTGCTTGACGATTCGGAAAGTTTAAAAAACATTATGACCACAGATGATGAAAGCGTAACGGTTGACTTTGGAGAAGAAAGTGACAATATGCTAACAGATTGTGCGGTTATAAAAGCCCCACTTGTTTTGGACGGCAAAAGAATTGCAACATTTGGAATTATAGGACCAGAAAGAATTGACTATGCAAACATTGCTGGAGTTTTGAAATTTGTTTCGGACGAGTTGAAAAACAAACTGACAAACGGAGGTAAAAATGACACCTGAACAAAAAAATAAAGAAACAAGACATGAAAAAATGAAAGAAAAAGTTGAAAACATTCAAGCGGAAAAGAAAAAGTGCTGTGAAGAAGAAAAATGCGACTGCAAAGAGCAAACTCCACCCGAAGAAAAAAAGACCGTAAGTATGACAATGGAGGAGTTTGATGCAATTAAACTTCAAATGGCAAAAATCTTGAATGACGAGAAAGATCTTGAAAAAGACTTTGAGAACTATCGCAAGCGAAGCAGAGAAGAAGTTGAAAAATCTTTCCTAGACGGGCAGACAAAGGCGCTTGAGAGTATTCTCCCAGCGTTGGATAGTTTTAAAAAGGCAAAGAAAATGATTTCTGATGAAAAGAGTCTTGAAGGCATAAATATGATTGAAAAAAACATTATGCAGGCCTTAGAGAAACTTGGAGTTAAGAAAATTAATGCAGTCGGTGTGAAGTTCGACCCTAATTTGCACAATGCAATTTTAAGTGTTGCAGACGGCAAAACAAAGGCGGGCGTAATCATTGACGAAACAGAAAGCGGATACACCCTTGGTGACAAGGTTATCAAATATAGCCAAGTGGTTGTTGCAAAATAACCATGGCAAAAAATAAGTTAATTGTAATTTAAGGAGATAAATATTATGGGAAAAGTTATTGGTATTGACCTAGGAACAACAAATTCATGTGTTGCAGTTATGGAAGGCAAGACTGCAACAGTTATTCCAAATGCAGAAGGAGAAAGAACAACTCCATCTGTTGTTGCCTTTTCAAAAGGTGAAAGACTTGTAGGACAAGTGGCAAAACGACAAGCAGTTGCAAACCCAGACAACACAGTTTTGTCAATTAAAAGGGAAATGGGGACAGACTATCGTGTAACCATTGACGGCAAGCAATATTCACCACAAGAAATTTCTGCAATGATTTTGCAAAAACTTAAACAAGACGCCGAAAGTTATCTTGGAACAAAAGTAACTCAAGCAGTTATTACAGTTCCAGCATACTTTACAGATAGTCAGCGTCAAGCAACAAAGGACGCAGGCAAAATTGCAGGTCTTGATGTTCTTCGTATTATCAACGAACCAACAGCAGCCTCTCTTGCTTATGGTCTTGACAAAACTGACGGCAAGAGCCAAAAGATTTTGGTCTATGACCTAGGCGGCGGCACATTCGATGTGTCAATTCTTGAAATTGGTGACGGTGTGTTTGAAGTTATTGCAACTGCTGGTGACTGCCGACTTGGTGGTGATGACTTTGATAAGAGAATTATGGACCTTGTCGTAAGTGAATTTAAGGCAAAAGAAGGCATTGACCTTTCAAAAGATAAACTTGCAATGCAAAGAATTAAGGAAGCAAGCGAAAAGGCAAAAATTGACCTTTCAAGTGTTTTGAAAACAACAATCAATCTTCCATTTATAACTGCTGACGCAACTGGTCCAAAACACTTTGAATATGACCTTACTCGTGCCAAATTTGACGCAATCACTGCAGACCTTGTCGAAAGAACAAGTTCCGCTGTGTCACAAGCCTTGAAAGATAGCAAACTTTCACTCAGCGAAATTGACAAAGTTATTTTGGTTGGTGGTTCAACAAGAATTCCAGCCGTTGTGGAAGAAGTTAAGAAAATAACAGGCAAAGAGCCATTTAAGGGCATTAACCCAGACGAATGTGTCGCAATGGGTGCTGCAATTCAAGGCGGTGTTCTTGCGGGCGAAGTTAAAGATGTTCTTTTGCTTGATGTAACACCACTATCACTTGGTATTGAAACTTTGGGCGGAATCTTTACAAAACTTATTGAC
>CAKVNA010000013.1 GCA_934776915.1 uncultured Clostridia bacterium | reverse complement strand
GCAACATCAAACGGCACAATGCTTCACACATTCATCGCAAAAGATAGTTACATTAAGATTGAAAATTTGGCTGGAATATTGCCACTTGCTTTTGCTGGCTCTCATGCAAAAGTTGCGGAAATAACCCCAACAGTCAGACAGCTTGACGGCTGCTTTGCTATGATGCAAGACCTTGAAACTTTAATACTTTCTAACTTTGGCGACAGCACAAAACAAACCTCAAGCCTAGGCGACACATTTATCTATGACGGGCAAAACTACGAACCAGCAAGTGTGTATAGCGTTAAAGTTCTTGGCAACACAGACACAGTCCCAGCACATGCATTTGAAAATTGTGCTATGCTTGCTTCCGTCACATTTGAAAATGAAATTAAGAGAATTGGCGAAGCAAGTTTCAAGGGGTGCAGCGAATTTACAATCCTTGGAAGACATGGCGAAATTGCTTTTGAAGACCTAACAGAAATTGGCAAAAATGCCTTTGAAAATTGCAAATCTTTGCCACAAAAAATAAGCCTTGAAATGGCAAACAAAGTTGGCGGCGAAGCCTTTAAGGGAAGCAATATTGAATATGTAATTTTGCCAAAAACAAATATCACCCTTGGCAGCGAGAACAATGCCTTTGTGGGCAGCAATTTGAAGACTGCAAAAGTCTATAACGAAATTTCATTCCTTGCTGCAACAAATGGAACAAAGATAACTCCAAAAGAGGCTTTAACTGCTGCAAGCGGAACAATTATCACAAACATTTCTTTCTACAACTTCCTCAAAAACAGTGCTAATAGTGAAAGTTATTTAAGTTATAACATTGTTGTTGAAGACATGATTGAAGTGCGAGATAATGACGGAAATGTTGTTGGCGAATTCACTTCACTTGGTGAAGCCTTAACATCTTGCGTAGGCGGCGAAACAATAATCATAAAAGACGACCTCATATTGCAGGAAAAAGTTGTTATAAATAAATCTGTGACCATTGTTTCGGGAAATAACTTGGGCGTAACACTTACTCGTGCAGATAGTCTTACAGATTGGGTGTTTGACATCATGTCAAGCGGCGTAACATTTGGCGGAGCGTCACAATATGCAGCGGGCAACATAAAAATTATCGGCTCGCATAACTTGCAAAACGCAAGCATATTCTGCATAAGCGGCAATGGCAGGCTTCGTCTTGACGGAATTGAAATCAAAGATAACTTTGCAGAAAACGGTGGCGCAATAACAATCTATGAAGGCAAACTTGATATTGAAAATTCAACAATTTTGGCTTGCAAGGCAAATGGCGAAAATGGCATAGGAGGTGCAATTTATGCAAAGAACACTTCCGTTGTTACAATTAAAAATTCTAACATAAATGGAACAACGGCAACAAATGGCGGTGCAATTTATCTGGAAGGGCAAGCAAAAGTTGATATCACAAATTCCACAATTTCAAACACTTCATCAAGTGAAAACGGTGGTGCAATTTATGTCAATGTCACAGCAAACACTGCCACAGCAGATGTCAAAATTTACAACTCAAAATTCTCAAACGGCAGTGCGACAAACGGCGGTGCAATTTATGTTGCATGCGGACTTGTGGAAATTGACGGAGGGGCAATTCTTGACGGCAACACAGCAAGCGAAAATGGTGGTGCAATTTACATTGGCTCAAGGACTATTGGCGGTCGCACATATATTGGGCAAGTGGATATTTACAACGCAATCATAGGACAAGAAGACGAAAAAGGCACTTCAAATTCTGCAACTCTTGGCGGCGGCGTGTATGTTGGCGAAAACGGCGTATTAAGAACTCTTAAGTCAAACGGCGTGACAAGAATTTCTGGCAACAATGCTACAAACGGAGCGGGTGTTTATTTTGCAACAAATAACAAAACTGCAAACGCTTCTTGGCTGGGATATGGAAAGATAACATCTTCCACAGCAACAAACTTCGGTGGCGGCGTTTATGTAGAAAGCGGCAGACTTGATATTTCCTCAAACTTTGAAGTTTCAAACAACACAGCCTCAGAAGGTGCTGGAATTTATGCCGCAGACGGCACAACAATTTACTTGATGCAAGGTGCAAAAGTTTCAAATAACACTGCAAGAGAAAACGGCGGCGGCGTGGCACTTTATGGAACACTTTATCTCTATGACGCAACAATAGGCGACAACAACACCGCTGGTGCAAACGGCGGCGGCGTGTATGTCTTTGGCGGCAAACTTTATGCAACAAATGCTGCTTCAATCATAAGCGGCAACACAGCCTCTGGCAACGGTGGCGGCGTGTATGTTGAAGATGCAACACAAAGCACAAAACTTGCTGAAGTCGAAATTTCCTCTGGTGCAACAATAGTCGGAAATAAAGCACAAAACGGTGCCGGATTACATGTCGCAAATGGCAAAGTTACATTGCGTGACGGAAACATATTAGACAATGTCGCAGCAAATAACGGCGGCGGAATTTATGCAACTGGTGATAGACTTTCGCTTGAAATTTATAACGATGTCGAACGCACAACGCTAGAAAACTCTGGCTCGCATATATCTGGCAACAGTGCAACTTTGGGCGGCGGAATTTATGTGGATAAGGCTCTCAAACTTTATGGCGGAACATTGGAAAATAATGTGGTGTCAGATAAAGGTGGAGCAATGTATGTTGCAACTGGTTCAAATGTTGAACTCTTTGGCGGAAGAATATTTGGCAACTGGTCAACAAATAATCAAGACTACGCTGGAATATTTGTCGCTGGAGCAACAAAAGTCAATGCTCTGGGCGAACAAGAAGCGGTGGAGTCCAATTCACTAACTGTTTACAATGCAGCCAAAATTTCAGACAGAGTGTTCTTGTCCACAAAAGCAATTATAAATGTTAAAGACAAATATATTTCTAGCAAGCATAGCAAGATTTATATTGTTATGGAAGAAGAACTTGGCGACAACGCTCAAATCAAAGTTGCTACATTTGCAAGCAGAGATTTTGCAGGAGCGGGCAAGTTTGACTCTGATGTCATCGTGTTTACAAAGCAAGACAAAGACATTTATGCCATGGCGGGAATTATCCGAGCGCTCAAAGCAGACGAAAACGGCAACTACAAAATGTATGCGTCAATAAACGATGCCATTGAGCAAGCAAAAGACAATGAAAAAACTTACTTTGGACTTTTCCGTAGGCAAGTTATAAACTCGCGAAACACCGTTAAAGTTGCAAAGAGCAAAGATATTGTTCTTGTCGATTGCAGAGAAAATGCAGACGGAGCAGTTGTCTTAAGGGATAGCAGCTATCAAGACTTTATGTTTGTTGTAAAAGGCAGTCTGGAGTTTACAACCCTCTCGGAAGACTTCCTAAAAGCACACAACTTAAAACTTGGCACGGCTTGCCACCCAATGATTTTGGAAGGCAACAAAAACAGCAGCAGCGTAAGTGCTAGCATGTTCTATGTTTCTGGCGGAACACTCAAACTTTCAAACGAAACAACAGTCCAAAACTCCAAGGCAGACCAACTCTATATCAACAACATGATTTCTGTTAAAGACGAAGGCTTTGACGCATCAGCCTTGGGCTTTGGCGGCGTAATTTGGATGAAAGATGGCGAAGTTGTCGTTGACAATTCAACATTTGATAACTGTTCGGCAAATGGCAACGGCGGAATGATTTATCAAGCGGGTGGAACTGTTACAATTACAAATTCCACAATAAGAGGCGGCTCAGCCAAAGTGGGTGGTGCAATTTATTCGGCAAACGGAGAAGTTAGAATCGACTCCTCTAGCATTTCAAATTGCTCGGCACAAAAAGGCGGCGCAGTTGCAGTTGAAATACAAGGTGCTCTTAGAACAAACGATGTGACATTTAAAAACAATAGTGCAACCGCTGGCTCAGGTGCGGTGGCTTATGGTGGGGCAATTTATCTCAACTCAAGCAATTATTATGATGTCAAATTCACAAACTTCATCTCAAACTCCACAAACGGATATGGCGGTGCAATTTATGTTGAAAACGGAAGTTTGAACTTGAACAAAACAAGCGAAATCAGCACAACAAACGGAACCACCGAGAAGAACTGGTTTGAAGGCAACACTGCAAAACTAGGTGGAGCGTTGTTTGCTTGTGAATCTGCCATTGTCACAGCAACCACAGCAACATTCAAAGCAAATTATGCAACAGAAAGCGGCGGGGCTTGCTACTTTGCGTTTGGCTCTGGCAAAGCAACTCTCACAACTTCAACAAAATTTGAAACAAACGGCAAGTCGGAGGGCAGAAAGACCACAAACGGCGGTGCGATTTATGTAGAACGCGGCAATGTGGAAATGATAGATAGTTGCTCTTTGACTGGCAACGAAGCCATAAACGGCGGCAGCGTGTATGTTGCAACGGGCGGCAAATTGACAATTTCCCAAAGCACATTTAGAGAAAACATTGCAACCGTTGGCGGGGCGATTGTGTCATATGGTGCTTTGGAAGTTAAAGAAAGCACTATGTCTTTAAACTCGGCAGGAAGTTACGGCGGTGCGCTTGCAGTGCTCGGTGGCACAACAAAGGTCAACGAAAACAAAACAACATTCTCTGGGAACACCTCACAAGGCGTAGGCGGTGCAATATATGTTGTTCGCGGCGAAGTTGAATTTGTTGGAAGTCAGATAACTGGCAACTCAGCAGCAAGAAAAGCAGGCGGCGGTGCAATTTACACCATTGACGGCACAACAACTCTCAAAGGTGTAACGGTCACAGGCAACACACTTCAAGACGGCTCCACTGTTGGTGCAGGACTTTCCGTTGCGGGTGGCGTTCTGGATATTGCAAACGGTGAAAACGCTAACACAATTTCAAACGGCGACAATGCAACCATTGCAATTTCAGACACAACACAAAGCAAACCGGGGGATAATGAACTTGAAGTCAAATCGGGGCTTGTGTTATCTGGCGACATTGACTATATTTCTGATGGAATTCACATCTTGAACAACAAGTCATTTGTCAGCATAAAGACAGCCGCAGACAGCCAAGATACTCCTCTTTTCAGAAGCACAAAGAATGAAACTGAAAATGTTACAAAGATGACCATGAAAAGAATAAAGGTCTATCTTGAAGAAGGCAAGTTCGGTGTAAATGACAAGATTTTGCAATTTATGCCAAATGACCAAATTGACACTGGAAAGGCATATATAAACTACTTCAATTTGGACATTAGCTCTGGCTTTGGACTTAAGGCGATAATCGATGAAACAAACGGCAACCACGCTGATTTAAGGGCTCAAAACTTCCAAGTCTATGGCAAGAAAAACGGCAGTGATATTCTTTATGCAGAAAGCGAAACATTAGAAGGTGCTTTGGCAGACCTTGTTATTCTTGATGACGGCTATTCAAAATATCTTGTGCTTGCAAATGAGGGAGATTATGTGATTTCTGAAACAATTAACCTCACAAGACCAAATGTTGTTATATCTGCAAAGGGTAATGTTAAATTCACTCAAACGGTTAGCCTACTAGGCTTTGGTGTCACTCAATCAGCAACAATAGGCTATGACAGCGACTTTGAGGCAGTGTATGGCACAGGCGGCTGCGGCGTGATAGAAATTGTCGTAGATACTGGCTCGCAGTTTGAAGGAAATGTTTTTGTTGTTGATAACGGGGCAACCCTCACATTGAGCAGCAATCTTAAAATAACAAGTAAATCTTCAATACAAAATGGAAGCATTGTTTTGGTAAAAAATGATTCTCATGTTATCATCGCTAGCAGTGAAAATGCAAGCGAAGAAAACAATGTGGCGGAACTCATGGGTGAGGCAACTTCTGCTTCAAGCGTAAGAACTGGAATTCGTGGCGGACTTGTGTATGTCGAAAATTCCACATTTACAATGACAAGCGGCAAAATTTCAAAAGGTGCGGCAGAGTTTGGCGGAGCGGTGTATGCAATAGGGTCAACAGTCACAATAAGTGGCGGAACAATCTCAGGAAACTATGCAACTTATGGCGGCGGACTATATGCAGACACTTCATGCAATGTAAACATCACTGGCGGCAATATTTCAAGTAACACAGCCACAAAAGGCGGCGGCGTGTATATAAACGGCAAAGCAGTAAATGAAACCAACAACTCAAGCAGCGAAAATGCAAGCGAAGAAAACAATATAGTTACAACATCTTATTATGAAACATATCTAAACATGTCCGGCGGCGAAATTTCAAGCAACACAGCCACAGGCATGGGCGGCGGAATGTTCCTAAATGGAATGAAATATGTTAAAGATAAGAATTCAGAAGGTGAAGCTATAGGGGTAAAAGTTGGAACACTGTTTACAACCCAAATCAAAGTAGCACGGGCTGCGGCAACATTCACTGGCGGCAAGATTTTAAGCAACACAGCCACAAACGGCGGCGGAATTTACTTCTGCGACTCAATAGGTCGTTTTGAAGGAACAGACGAAACCTATCTTCAAATGTTCAAAAATTCAGCAAATGCCGACACTGGCATGGGCGGAGCAATTTATGTGGACTATGGTGCAAATTCCACTTCCTCTCAAATTGAAGTCCGCATGCTTCAGTTGGGCGACAAGGGCAACCCTGAAAATTCTAACACTGCAAAATACGGCGCTGGAATATATCTTTCCGAACAATCAAAGGGAACAGCAATGACTTTCAACGCTGGTGGCGATGATGAGTATTTGTCGGGAAATATTAAGATAAGTGACGCAATTTATCTTCAACTTGTAGAGGGCAACCTTGCCAAAATTAGAATTGACAAGCCATATAACTATACAAATCAAAAGATTACAATCACAAGCCCTATCCTTGCAACCGAACACAACAGAGTAGTCGCTTCTTATTTAAACGACCTCAAATCAAAACCAGGCGACCTCTTGGAAGACATCTTTGAAGGCAAGGACTCAAATGAGGGCGTATATTGCTTTATCTTAAACGGCAACGATATAATCATTGCAGACAGAAACTTCTATGTGCATACTGAAAATGATAAAAATTCGGGCAGATTCTACGAAAGCATGAGCAGTGCAATAAGTGCTGCGACCGGCAAGACAGAAGGCTACAATTATGTTGTGCTTATAATAGGAGAAAACGAAATTTCAACAAATGCCAGCGTAACTCTTAGCGGCGGGAACAAAGTCACAATCAAATCAGCAAAACATTCTATGAATGGAAACAAACATGTGTTTACTTATGATGTTAAACGAACTGTCAACCTTGACCTCTCAAGCCAATGGCTCACCGTTCAACAAGGCGAATTGGTGCTTGAAAACATAACCTTCAAGGGCAATGCTGCTCCAGTTGTCGAAGTGCAAAACGGAAGTATATCTATAACCAATGTTACATTCGACAGCGGCAATATTTCAGTGGCAAAACTCACGGGCGGCAGTTTGACGGCAGACAAAGTGACAATTCAAAACCTAAACCCTCAAGGCAACTTGTTTGAAGTAGAAAATGCAAGCCTAACTATCAAAAATAGCACAATAGAGAATGTCCAAGCAACAAACATCGTTTCGGCAACTTCGGAAACAATAGTTAAAGATAATGGCGACAAGGTATTCTCAAAAGCAACGGTCAATATTTCAAACACAACAATCAGCGGCTCATATGATGACACAGAAACAATCTTCAACTTGAGTTCTGACGGCGAAGACAACAAAACAGAAGCAACCTTAACAGATGTCACAATCAAAGAAAACAAGGTTAAAGACGCAACAATCAAAGCGGTTGGAAGTTCCACAACTCTTAACATCAAAGGCTCATCTATCACTGGCAACACAGCCGCAAAAGGTGGAGCGTTGTATGTTGAAAATGCAAAAGTAAATTTTGCAGCAACAAGCACAAACAGCGAAGTTACACTTACGGGCAACAGAGCAGCAACCGGCGGTGCAATCTATCTTGTAAGCGGCGAATTGACCATTCCAAACTATGTCACATTGTCGGGCAACATAGCAACAAATAATGGTGGTGGCGTGTTTGTTTTGGGCGGAACTTTGACACTTGAAACCAACATTTCTGGTAACACTGCAACTGGAAACGGCGGCGGCTTGTATGTTGCAGGCGGCAAAGTTAAATTACAAAACGGTGTTCAAATTTCGGACAATATTGCAGCAAATGGCGGCGGAATTTATCTAACCGAAAGCGGCAAACTTACATTTGGCGGCAATGTTACAATTTTAAACAACACTGCAACATCAAATGGTGGTGGCTTGTGTATTGAAAATTCAAATATATACAAGGATAAAGAAAATAAACCATCACTTGTCCTTGACTCAAATGTAACAATTTCCCTCAACACAGCAACTAATGGCGGTGGACTTTATGTCAGTGGTGCGGCGGTCACTATCAACGGAGCAAAAATCTCTGACAACAATGCCACAAATGGTGGCGGTGTCTATATGGTAGAAGACACAATCTTTAAGTTGCAAAGTGGCTTAATCTCTGGCTCAAACAAAGGCAAAACAGGAGAAGAATTAAATGGCTACAAAGGCGGTGGCGTGTATGTTGGTGGTGGCACATTCACAATGACAGGCGGAACAATAGATGGCAATATATCACAAATTGGTGGTGGTGTGTATGTTGGCAACGGCGGCACATTCACAATGACTGGCGGCAACATTTCAAGCAATGTTGCAACCGACAAAGGTGGTGGTGTAGGTGTTGAAGCTAGTGGATACTTTACAATGACTGGCGGCACAATCGGCGGAGCATTCCTTACAGATAAAAGTAGTGAAGAAAGCAATGAATTTGTAACAGTTAAAAGTTATGGCAACAGTGCAACCAATGGCGGCGGTGTGTATGCAAACCTCTCATTCAATGGCGAGGAGTGCAATGTCCAACTGACATGCGGCACAATCTCCTACAACGAAGCAGAAAACGGCGGCGGTCTGTATTTGGTCGGCGTTGGGGCTGACTCTGCTCAACCTTTTGACATTTCAGTGGCTATCGAAAATAACATAGCCAAAAACGGCGGTGCATTGTTTGTGGGCGGTAATACTATTAATGTGGGCGGTAATACTATTAAATTGAAATATGTGCAAATAGCATACAATGATGCCTCAGAGTATGGCGGTGGAATTTATGTGGACAAGAGTGCAACTCTTGAACTTACAAACGGAATTATCGGCCACAGCGATAAGCTTAAAAACGGAGAATATGATTCATTTGCAATAGCGGGAACAATGGAAGTTACATCTCCAATAAGAAAAATAGAATACAATGCTTATGGCACAAGGGAAGGCGGCACGGAATATTACTACATGAATTTACACCGTAAGGCTTACAACTCTGCGGGTGTCGAGGGTGGCGGTGTGTATGTCGCAGCGGGCGGAACATTCAACCTAAAGGGCGGCGTGGTCAACTTCAACTTCGCTCCAAAGGGCGGCGGCATTGCAAATCACGGCACAGTTAACATTGAAAGCGTCAATGGCAAAGCAGAATATACAGTGTCCGACGGTAGCAACACAAAAACTGGCACTTTTGCAAATGCAATCTTGTTCCGAAACAACGCAGCAAGCGACAAGGGCGGTGCAATCTACACAACTGACACTGGCACACTTAAAATAAGTGGTGTTAACTCAGATTATATATCAGATTATATATCAGTTTCTACATCAGATGGTACACTAGAGAAAAGAATTGGACCTGTAAGTGGCACAGGTGTAATCTTCGTATCCAACAAAGCAAACAACATGGGCGGTGCAATTTACACCTCTGGCTCAACAACAATCAATGCAGGCTTGTTCGGCAAGAGATTTGATGACAAAGCTGGAACTGTTGCAGTAAACTACACCGACACGAACACTGACAACATGGGTGGTGCTATCGCAGTTGGTGGCGGCAGTCTGGCTATTGGCAGCGGAGATGACAAGACGTCAAATATCAAATTCAGTGATAACTACTCAGTCAACGGCGGAGCATTGGCAGTTGCTGGTGGAGAGGTCAATATCAATAACTCAGAAAAAGTCAATTTCACACAAAACGAAGCCCGTGGCGGCAATGGCGGTGCAATCTATGTGGCAAGCGGCACAGTGAAAATTCAAGCAAACTTCACAAACAACAAAGCCCAAAACGGTGGTGTAGTTGCAACAATGGGTGGCGAAACAGAATTCGGCGCTGGCACAATGAAAGAACATCAATACACATCTGACGGCTCAACCTCTATTGTAAAAGGCGGAGCGGTGTATGTTGGTGGCGGAAAGTTCATTTTAAGCGGTGGCTCAATCGGTGTAACAGCAGGAACCGCAGCAAACAAGGATAACTTCTCCAACAAAGCAATAAATGGCGGCGGTGTGTATGTTGATGCTGGCGGTGAATTTACAATGCAGGCTGCAAGTAGCATAATAAGTTACAACTATGCAACAGATAATGGCGGTGGTGTGTATGTAAATGGTGGCACATTCAACCTCCTTGGTGGAAACATTAAATATAATGGTGCGAATGCTGGTGGTGGCGGACTTTACATGAATGGCGGCACAGCCAATGACAATGGAACTCAGAACTACTCAATCCTTGGAAATACAGCAGCCCAAGGCGGCGGTGTGTATCTTAATGGCTCTGTAACATGGAATTTCAGTGGCAACGATGAAAATCATGCAATTATGAACAACACTGCAACTTCAAATGGCGGCGGAATGTATATTGCAGAGGGAACTTCAAGGGTCACAGTCAACAGTTACTTCAAAGGCAACACAGCAACTTCAGACGGTGGTGGAATTTACGCAGCAAGCAAATTTACATTCACAGGGGTAATTAAGGGCGATTCAACTCCAGCGGCACAAAACGGTGGCGGAATTTATGTGACAGCGGGCAACTCGACAATAGGTGGCACTCTCAGCGAACTTCAAGCCTCAAAAGGTGGTGCAGTCTATGCAGCAGCAAACATAACTTTCAGCGGAACAGCCCACAGCAACCATGCAACAATTTCTGGCGGTGCTTTGTATCTTGCAGCAGGTGGAACAATAAGCGGCTATGTTGGGTCTGAGAATACGGCAGACTCAAACGGCGGCGGTGTGTATTCAAACGGCGACCTCACAGTATATGGGGTCATCGAGAACAACAAAACCGAAGCAAATGGCGGCGGCGTGTATGTTAAAGGCAGCCTGACAATGAGCGGCTCCAGTGCAAAAATTCAAAACAACTCAGCAAACCAACTTGGTGGCGGAGCATTCCTCACACCAAATGAAAACGGCGGCATCAGCACTTTGACCATGACAAGCGGCGCACAAATTGCAAATAATGAGGGTGGGACGACTTCAAATAGCATTAACTATAGTGAAATAGAAGGCAAAGAAAATTTTGTAAACTACGATGGTTCTACTTCAAACGGTGTTTATATCTCGGGCAACGCTTCAATCAGCATAACTGGTGGCAGTCAATTATGTGCAGGAAAAACTTCAGAAGATTCAAATAATTTTGCTATTTTTGTCACTGGCACTGTTTCAAAACTTGAGGTCAGCGGAGCAAATAGTATTCGAGGTGCATCGTGGTTCGAATTTAAAGAGAAATTCGATACAACTCTTGTTGCAAATAATTATATCAACGGCAATGTAAACATCTTCCCACAAAAATACTTAATATACTATTATTACATGGCGTGTACTTCAAAAGTATATAAATTCACTACCCGCTGGAAATATAGCCTTACATCAAAGTGGTGGGCAACTTGGCATAATGCAGAGTGGTACGATGCAGAATTCTATCATGAAAGGGATATAAAGGTATCCGGTTCTTCAGAAACATATAATGGCAAAATTGGATTCTATAGTTATACGACTACTAAGAAAACGACTGGGAACTGGAATAACGGAAGAAAATTAGTCCGTAATATTGGTTCTGATAGCAACTTAGTCGCATGTTTAGCGAATTGGAATAAAGTAAATGTGAATAAAGAGTGGAATACGCAAACAATGGCTGGCGATAGTGGAAGTTATATTGTGAGAGAACCTGATCCTGCAAGTTCAAGTTTGTATGGTGACAGAGATTTCAACAATCCAATGCCTAAGGGGACTGATGGACGAAATGGAACTGATAGTTAATAACTTTCCCTTTGCATTATTCTTAACTTTGTGATATAATAACAATATGGAAGAACAGGTTATTGAAAAATTGGTTGGGGCATTTATGTGCCTTCCGGGGGTGGGCAGAAAAACAGCACAACGCTATGCCTACTCCATTTT
>CAKVNA010000012.1 GCA_934776915.1 uncultured Clostridia bacterium | reverse complement strand
GTTTTAAACATTTCAAAAGGAAGTGGAAGTTGGACGGCATCTGTTATAACTCACAACTCAGATGCAGGGAGTCTATCTTGCTCAATAGATGAAAGCAAATCTCAAATAAAAATCCGAGCATACAAATATTTTAGTTGGTATATATCCGGAAAACCACCAACATCATTCTCCTCATTTTGCAGAGCAACTAACGGTGGTTCCTCATATACAATCAGAGTAACCAGCACAACTAACGGAACCTACGCCGACTTCTCGGGAAAAATCTATAGACAAGGTTAAACATATACAAAAACTCCCCCACAAGCAATACGCCTTGGGGGAGTTTTTTTGCGGAACATATATTCAAAAAGAATTTCATTGCATAGCAATTTCTCTTGCTCGTCAGAGCAAATATCATTGTGAAACAAAAAAATCCGTCCACTATCGTGTTCGGATTTATTTTGTTTTGGTGGGCAGGGATGGATTCGGACCATCGAAGGCTAAGCCGACGGATTTACAGTCCGTTGCATTTGACCGCTCTGCAACCTACCCATTTCGCCACAGCAATATGGTGGTTATAATGTCCCTTGCGGGATATTATTTGGGTGGATATCACTGCGACTGGAGCTAGTGGTCGGAATCGAACCAACAACCGGCTGATTACAAATCAGCTGCTCTACCATTGAGCCACACTAGCATATTCTTCCCGCTTCTATACCCTTTTGGTGCCTTGGGGCGGAATCGAACCACCGACACAGGGATTTTCAGTCCCTTGCTCTACCGACTGAGCTACCAAGGCTTGCGGGTTTACGATTTTGAAATCGTAATGGCGACTCGGAAGAGACTCGAACTCTCGACCTCCGCCGTGACAGGGCGGCGTTCTAACCAACTGAACTACCGAGCCATATGTTTTGACTTCAAAATACAGTGCCTATAAGCACAATGGTGGGCCTTCAGGGACTTGAACCCCGGACCGACCGGTTATGAGCCGGTTGCTCTAACCAACTGAGCTAAAGGCCCGCTTAACATTTTGGTCGGGGTGAAGAGACTCGAACTCCCGGCCCCATGGTCCCAAACCACGTGCGCTACCAACTGCGCTACACCCCGAAACCTCAAAATGCTCTTAAATATTACAATAAACTTTCAACATTGTCAACATTTTTTTTGCTTTTTTATAATTTTTTTTTAATTTTTTATGTTTTTTGTGTTTTTAGCCATATTTTCCTTCCCCACTTTCTACACATTCCCCCATATTTTTGCGTTATTTTCCAATCTTTGCGGTGCGGGTTGGTCTATTATAAAATTAAATTAAAAGGAGAGAAAATTGAACATTAAATACAGAAACTATAACAATGTGCTTTTTGTCATGCTAGATGGCGAACTCGACGAGCATACGGCAAAAGAAACCAGCAAAACGCTAGATGACATTTTTACAACCACCATTTCAAAGCAAATAATAATTGACCTATCGGAACTTAAATTTATGGACTCAACCGGCATAGGCGTGCTTATTGGAAGATACAAAAAAATGAAAGATAAAGGCGTAAGCATCTTCATTTCAAACCCTTCCTATCATGCAGAAAAGATTTTTAAACTCACTGGGCTTTATGACATTATGCCCAAAATTTCTTAAAGGAGAAAAAATATGAAAGAAATTAACAAAATGGAACTAAAATTTAAGGCATTGTCGCAAAATGAGAGCTTTGCAAGGGCTTCTGTTGCAGGTTTTTGCATGTCGCTTAATCCAACAATGGACGAACTGACAGACATCAAAACAGCGGTGTCAGAAGCGGTCACAAATTGCATTGTGCATGCCTATCCAACATCACAAAAAGGCGACATTATAATCACAACCACAATATACAATGACTGTGTAAAAATTGAAATTCGTGACTTTGGCGTTGGTATAAAGGACATTGAGCAAGCCAAACGCCCATTTTTTACCACCGCTGGCACAAGTGACAGAAGTGGCATGGGCTTTACGGTTATGGAGAGTTTTATGGACAATCTAAATGTCAAAAACGAAGACAAAGGCGTTCTTGTTACACTTACAAAAACAATAAAATCATGCGAAGAAAATGTTTTGCAACTGGGGTGAGAAATGCTGGACAATAAAACCACTCTAAATCTCTTGACGCTTGCAAAGTCTGGTGACGAGGATGCAAAAAACAGATTGATTGAAGAAAATTCCCCACTTGTCAAGTCCATTGTGCGAAGATACAAAAACAAGGGGGTTGAATATGATGACCTTTTTCAATTAGGTTGTCTGGGTTTTGCAAAGGCAATAAACAACTTTGATGTTTCTTTTGGTGTCAAATTTTCCACATATGCAGTGCCAATGATTGCGGGCGAAATTAAACGGTTTTTGCGTGATGATGGAAGTATAAAAGTTTCTCGTTCCACAAAAACTCTTTACTATTCTATTCAAAAGTATATTGAACAATGCCGTCAAGAAGATTCAACAACCCCCACCCCACGAGAAATTGCAGAGAAATTTCAAATTGACGAAAGCGAGCTGATGTTTGTTATGGAATCAGCCAAAATGCCACTATCTCTTTATGACTCCGCTGGCAAAGATGACTCCTCTACAACTGTTTTGGACAAACTTTCGCAAGGTGACACCACAGACGAACTATTAAGTCACATTGTTATCAATGACCTACTTTCCACCCTTGACGAAAAGGACAGAAAATTGTTAATTCTTCGCTATTTTAGGGACAAAACTCAAACAGAGGTTGCCCAAATGCTAGGTGTGTCGCAAGTGCAAATAAGCAGGCGGGAAAGCAAACTTCTCTCCCGCCTAAAAAATAACCTCGGAAATATGAATTAAAAATTTCTGCCCCTAGCGAATGATTGTGATTGTGGGGCGACAGGCAAAACGGAGTTTTGCGGCAAAATCGGACGATTTTGCCGAATTTTTCGCAGAAAAATTCGCTGTCGCCCCAAAAAGTTGTGGACAATGTAACAAATCTCTGTTATAATAACATTGAAATATGGGGGTATAGCTCAGTTGGTAGAGCGTTTGAATGGCATTCAAAAGGTCAGCGGTTCGAGACCGCTTATCTCCACCAAAAAATCTCAATCACTTTTGTGACTGAGATTTTTTTATTTATTCTTCTTCCTCTTCATCTGGAAGGTTTACATTGTGATACACATCTTGCACATCATCAAGGTCTTCAAGGGTATCAAGCAGTTTCTCAAATGTTGGTAATTGGTTTTCTGGAAGGTCAATTGTGTTTTGAGGAATCATTGTCACTTCAGCCGACACAAAGTTAAGCCCTTGCCCTTCAAGCGCTTCCTTCACTTTGTTAAAGTCGCTTGGAGCGGTGATAATTTGAAACACATCTCCATCATTTATCACATCTTCTGCCTCTGCTTCAAGACACATGTCGATAAGTTTTTCTTCGTCAATATCTTTGTTTTCAAAAATCATAACGCCCTTGTTGTCAAAAAGATAACTCACGCAGCCCACTGCGCCCAAACTGCCGCCGTGTTTGTCAAAAGCGTGTCTTACATCACCTGCTGTTCTATTTTTGTTGTCTGTTAGGCATTTGACGATAAGTGCACTTCCGCCAACACCATATCCTTCATATGTAATTTCTTCATAGTTCACATTGCCAAGTTCACCACTTGCCTTCTTTATTGACCTTGTGATATTGTCGTTTGGCATATTGTTTTGTTTTGCCTTTGCGATAACTGCACGAAGGCTGGCGTTGTTATTTGGGTCTGCCCCGCCCATTTTAACTGCGACAGCAATTTCTCTGCCTATTTTTGTAAAAATTTTTCCTCTAACGGCGTCTACCTTGTTTTTTGTTGCTTGAATATTGTGCCATTTTGAATGTCCTGACATAATTTAGTTCTCCTTAAAATAATAATTTTTCATTTCGCCCGCATCTTCAGCCTGCGTGCCATGTGACTCGCAAATAATCACTGGTTCAAGTTTTAAGTTTTTCAAAGCCCTCGCCAGTGGTGGAAATTCCGGTCCATAATCTCTATCTTCAAAAGTCAAATGTTTAATCTCACCTTTCGGCCCGTATTCTATTTTTGAAAAGTGGATATGCACTTTTTTTACCTTTTCATAGCCAATTTTGCCTATTAGGAAGTTAAAAATCTTTTCATAATCTTCTGTTCTGTTCAAACTGCCATGAGTCAAAGCGTTTATATGTCCAAAATCTAGTGTTGGCACAAGATAATCGGCATATGTGCAAATTTCACCCACTTCCTCATAAGTTCCAAGTTGTTGACTTTTCCCCATAGTTTCTGGGCAAAGAAGAAAGTCAAAGTCAAGGTTTTCCGCCTTAATGCGTTCCACCAATTTTTTCATGTTTTCTTTTAAGAGTTTTACTGCTTCTCCTCTCGGCATTCCGCCACAAGTCCCTGGGTGAAAGACACATCTGTGTCCGCCCATAATTTTAAGATATTTTAAACTTGTGATTATATATCCAAAAGATTTTTCAATCATATTTGGGTCTGGGTTTGCAATGTTTATGTAATATGGTGCATGAACGGAAATTTCAATTCCATTTTCTTTGCACTTTTCGCCAAGACTTTTTGCCATAAATTCGCTTAGCGAAAACCCTCTTGAAAAGGAATATTCATAAGCGGTAAGCCCCCTATTTTTCAGCCAGCCAGGAGCATCAAGACTACTTTTGAAGCCTTGGTCATAAAACAAATCTCCATTGCCCGATGGTCCAAATTTTATCATCTTTAACTCCTTTAAAAATAAGTTTTTACACTAAGCCAGCCGTCAGGGCGAATTTCACCCAGCCCAACAACTTTGCCTTCACTCCACACAGCCACATCTTTTGAGGCACATTTACCCACGAATTTTGCATATTTTATGCCATTTCGCAACTTTGTCAGTTCTTCACCACTCACATCAACTCGTTCATTTTCTGCAAGCACTGTTTCAAGTGGCAACAAGTGCAATGAAATCTCATCACGGGATAGTTTATCAAATTTTACACTATTCTCCAACAAAAATGGACCACTTTTTGTCCTGACAAGTTTTGTCATTGTGGCCACGGAGCCAACAGCCCTTGCAATGTCCCTTGCCAGTGAGCGAATGTATGTCCCTGCACTGCACAAAATTTTAAGCCTAAACACACCCCGTTCCACTTCGTCCAAAATGTCAAATGAATAAATTTCCACATTGCAAGGCTCAAGTTCAACTTCGCCACCATGCCTTATAATGTCGCATGCCTTTCTGCCCGAAATTTTTTTTGAAGAATATTTTGGTGGCAACTGCTTTATTTTACCCAAAAAGTTTTGTTTAATTGCCTTTATAATTTGTTCTTTTGTTGGGATAATTTCACTTGTTTCTACAACTTCACCCTCAAGGTCAAGTGTATCCGTTTGAGTTCCAAAAGCGAATGTTGCAATGTATTCTTTTTTCTTTTTTAGATACAAGTCAAACAACCTTGTTGCCCGCCCAATGCCCAATGGCAAAACTCCTTCCGCCAAAGGGTCGAGAGTTCCCATGTGTCCAACTTTTTTATCGTTAAGCAACTTTTTGACCTTCACCACAACATCGCTTGATGTTATCCCTCGTGGTTTGTCCACCACCAAAACTCCAATCATTTTTTCTCCCGACTTTTTATATTTGCACAAATTTTTATTAAATTTTCTTTATTTTTTGCTGTTTTTCAACAAAATATTTTAATTCTTAAAATGTTTTAAGAATTAAAACTTTATCAAAAAAGTTATTATTTTTATTTACTAAAATGTTTTGAACATTCGTTTAATATTGCTTTTTGCATTTCTCTAGCACTTCCAAAAAATTCACCACCCGAGGCATTTTTGTGCCCACCGCCGCCAAAAGTTCTGGCAATGGTCGCCACATTTATACCGCCAACAGAACGGAAATTCAGGTGAAAATATCCCTTTTTCTTGCCGATTGCCACGACTGTAATCTCGCAGCCGTCTATCCAATCGAGCGTTTTTGGGCAGTCGTTTTCGTCCCACATTTCTTTGTGTTTTTCATATTCGCTTTGCTTTATTGTGGTAAAAAATATTTTTCCATTATAATAAGATTTTGTGTTTTTCAAAAACTTTTTAAGGAATAATGGATAATCTTTTCTCTTTTTTCTAAACGAATTGAAGTTAATTTTGTCCATGTCTGCCCCAAGTGTCAAAAGCAAACTTGCATGCCCTAGGCTGTCGCTTGCTGTTGGCGATGGGAAAAGAAATCTGCCCGTGTCAGCGGTTATCCCCGCATACAACAGTGTTGCCATTTTGCTATCAAGTTCAATGTTCAATAGTGGAATAAGCTCCGTCACAATGTCGCTTGCGCTGGCACAAGTTGGGTCTTGATAGGCACAATCAAAAGTGTATTCTTCAATTTGGTGGTGGTCGATGCAAAGCCGTATTTTCGCATTGTCAAAATATCTTTCAAAAGAGCCTGTTCTGTATGCCCCGCAACCATCAACAAGGCAAAAAGTTTCATAGTTTTTAAGTCTGCTTTTGTCGTCACACAATGTGACTTCAAGAAATTCAAGTCTTTTTGGCACTTTATCTTCGCAAAAAATTTCAACACTTTTGCCCAGTTTTTCAAGTGCAAGTTTAATTGCTCCACATGAGCCCAGCGCATCTTCATCTGGGTTTTGATGACAAAAGAGAGCAACAGATTTAGCTTCCAAAAGTTTCTTTGCAACTTTGTTTAATTTTTGTTTGTTAATTGCCATTTCATCTCCTACTATAAGAATTTTAAAATGCTTTATAAAAATTTAATGCCAAGAAAATCTTGGCACAAAAAGCACTCAACTCTGGCTGTCGTCAGGCTGGTTGCTGTATGTTATATTTTTAAGAATTTTGTTAATCTTGTCACTGTAATCTTCACTTGTATCAAGGACAAAATCAAATGTTGGCATCATTCTAAATTCCAGTTTGCCAGCAAGCAATTTTTTTATGTGCCCTTCAGCTTTTTTAAGGGCAACAAGGACTTCTTGTGGGTCGCCCGAGCCATAAACGCTTACAAAAACTTTGGCATATTTTAGGTCACTTGAAAGCGATACTTTGGTGACTGTGACCATGTTTTCAAGAATTCTTGGGTCGCTGAGGTCAAACGATATTATTTCGGAAAGTTTTTTCTTTAGTTGAGAGTTCCCTCTTTCAATCCTACTGTTCATTTTTCACCTCACGAGAATATTTGTTCCTTGACGATTGATTCAATAATATCACCTTCTTGAACATCATTAAATCCATCTATTTTTATACCACATTCATATCCAGCAGACACTTCTTTTGCATCATCTTTGCCACGCTTTAAGGTTGCAATTTTGCCTGTATAAATTTCCTTGCCGCCACGAGAAATCTTGACTGATGAATTTCTGACAATCTTGCCATCTGTTACATAACTTCCAGCAATAGTCCCAATACTGCTAATTTTGAACAATGCCCTAACTTCCGCATGCCCAACAACTTTTTCTTCAAATTTTGGAGCCATCATAGATTTTGCAAGTTTTTCGATGTCTTCTATTGCCTTATAAATGATGTCGTATTCTCTAATTTCAACCTTGTTTTGTTTTGCATAAGTTGAAATTTTGCCCAAAACTTTTGTGTCAAATGAAATGATGATTGCATTTGAAACTTTTGCAAGTTGAATGTCGTTTTCGTTGATATTTCCAACTCCGCAAGAAACGATTTCCACTTTGACTTCTTCGTTTTTAATTTCGCTCAAACTTTGCCTTAATGCTTCGGCTGAACCTTGGCTGTCTGCTTTTATAAGAAGGTTTAGGGTCTTCATATCTTCCTTAACTGGAGTTGCCAAGAACTCATCAAGGCTGACGCCAGCACCATGTTCAATTTTTTCTTGAGCCATTTTAATTCGGCGTTCTTCAATAACATTTTTAATCAACTTTTCGTCAACCGCTTGAATGGTGTCGCCCGCCTTTGGCACGCTGTCAAAGCCCAAAACTGAAACTGGAGTTGAAGGGCCTGCCTTTTGAACATTTTTGCCACGGCTATCAACCAAAGCTCTGACCTTGCCAAGTGCAAAGCCCGACACAATGCTGTCACCAATTTTAAGTGTTCCGTTTTGAACGATAATATTTGCAATAGGACCTCTGTTTTTGTCAAGAGTTGCTTCAATAACAGTTCCCACTGCATTCCTATTTCTGTTGCATTTTAGTTCTTGCATTTCTGCAACGAGCAAAATTGTTTCAAGAAGTTTGTCAATGCCTTGTCCTGTTACAGATGACACTGGGACAATGATAGCATCTCCACCCCAATCTTCTGGAAGGACTTCTTGTTCGGCAAGTTGTTGCTTAATTCTGTCAATGTCAACATTTTGTTTGTCAATTTTTGTAATTGCAACAATCATTGGCGCTTTGGCTTCCTTAATGTGCTTAATTGCTTCAATGGTCTGAGGTTTAACACCGTCATCACCAGCAACAATAAGCACTGCAACGTCTGTTATTTCTGTGCCACGCTTACGCATATTCATAAACGCCTCGTGTCCTGGGGTGTCTATGAATGTTATGTCCTCGCCATTCCAACTTATTGAATAAGCACCGATAGATTGTGTAATGCCACCCGCTTCGCTTGTTGTGACATGAGTCTTTCTGATATAGTCCAAAAGTGAGGTTTTACCATGGTCAACATGACCAACAATGGTGACAATAGGAGCACGCTTTTCTGTGTTTGTGCCGTCATCAATGGCATTTTCTTTCAGTTTTTCTTCATAAGTTTTTTCAAGCTTAAGTTCAAGGGTTACGCCAAGTTCACTTGCCACAAGTTCGGCTGTTGCAAAGTCGATTGGGCTGTTGATTGTTGTCATAATTCCAAGAATCATAAGTTGTTTTATAATTTCCGTAACTGGCTTGCCGATTTTTTCAGAAAGCATTTTGACAGTTAGGTTGTTTGTAGTGATAACTGCGTTTGTAATTGGAGCAGCAACAACTGGTGCGACATCAACTTTTTGCTTTTTGAGTTTAAGTTTTCGTGTAACCATTCTCTCTTCAATGTTTGCCTCTTCAATAAGTCCACGGCGAAGGAGAGATTTCTTGTTAATTCTCTTTTCGTTATCCACTCTTTCATTTGATTTCTTTTTGTTTCCAAACGCTCTTTCCTTGGTTGCAAACGCTGTTGTTGCCGATTCAAGTTGAGCATTTTTCCTTGGGATAATGCTTGCTAAAGCCTTGTTTTGAGCCCTAACTTGCCCATTTACACCCATTTGAGGTTTTGCAAAGCGACCATTTTGATTTTGCCCAAAAGGTCTGTCAAACTGTCTTTGCCCTGCATTTTGACCAAATGGTCTGTTGTTTTGTCCAAATTGCCTTGGCTTGTCGTTGCGCATAGCATAATTGTTGAATGGTCTAAGTCCAGTTCCATTTTGCCTTGGTGCTTGATTTTGCATTTTTGGTTTGTTTGCAAATCTTTCTTGACTTGCAGAAGGTCTGTTTTGCATAGCAGGTTTTGATGGAATAGATGGTTGCTTTGGAGCAGGTGTTTCAGCCTTAACCTCAACTTTTGGAGCAGGTTTTTCTTCTGCCACAACTTTCTTTTCTTGAACTGGTTTTGCAGTTTCTTTTTCTTCAACCACATTTCCAGTTGACTTTTCAAAAAGTTCGGCAAAAGATTGCTCATTTTCTTTTTGTTTAACAGACGAAAGTCTTTTTTGTGCTTGCACACGAAGTGCTTCTGCCCTTGCCTTGTCTTCTTCCTCTCGGCGAACGATATTTGCCCTATCTCTTAAAGCATTAAGCATGGTTATGGCTTGTTGCTTTGCCCTTTTCACTTCACGAAAAAGTGAAGGTACTGAACCTTCTGAGCTTAACTTGTTAAGCGACTTTATGTTGTTTACATTTTGTTGTTTTTCTTCATTGCTCATTCGCTAAAATAAATCTCCCTATCTCATCATAAATCTCTTGTCCAACATTTTGCTTAAATGCTCTTTGCAAGGCTTTGGACTTTTGTGCTTTTGCAAGGCAATCTTTGCACTTACAAATATATGCACCACGACCATTTGCTTTGAATGTTTTGTCCACAAATATTTCGCCCTCACCATTTTTTACAATTCGCAAAAGGTCGTCTTTTTCTTTCATTTCCCTACATGCCACACACATTCTAAGTGGCTGTTTTTTTGGCATTTTCTACCTCACACAAATTATTCTTCGTCTGCTGTTTCTTCGTCCACAGTATTTTCTGCTTCAACCCCGTTTTCTAGGTTAAAAAGCAATTCCCCGTCAAGTTGTTTTGCAACTGATTCACTCTTAACATCAATCTTCCAACCTGTAAGTTTGACCGCAAGTCTAACATTTTGACCGCCACGCCCAATGGCAAGCGAAAGTTTGTCATCTGGCACAACGGCTCTTGCATAGTTTTGTCCTTCAAGAGCATAAACTGTCAAAACTTTTGCTGGGCTTAGCGCACGAGCGATATATTCAAGTGGGTTGTCAGAATATTCAACAATATCAATTTTTTCACCGTTAAGTTCGCTTATGATGTTGTTAATTCTCATTCCCTTGTTGCCAACGCAAGCACCAAGAGCGTCAAGGTTTGGATTGTGGCAAACGATAGCAACTTTTGACCTATATCCAGCATCTCTTGCGATGTTTTTAATTTCAATATCCCCAGACTTAATCTCTGGCACTTCAAGTTCAAACAATTTCTTTACAAATCCTGGGTGACTTCTTGAAACTTGCACAAAAGACTTTGAATATTCCTTAAAATCTCTCAAGTTTTTGACATAGACCTTAATTCTTTCACCTATTGCATAGTTTTCGCCCGGAATTTGGTCTTTTTCTTGCATAACACATTCAAGTGTAGAGCCAGGTATTTCAACATAAACAATATTGTTTTCAATCCTCTTAATAAGTCCTGTTACAAGTTCGTTTTGCTTTTCAGAAAGTTCGTTCATAGCGTTTTCTTGTTCCACTTCACGAAGTTTTTGAAGAACAACTTGTTTTGCAATTTGAGCGGCGATTCTGCCAAAGTTTTTTGGTGTAACTTCTTGCGAAATCACATCATCAATCGCATAAGATTTTTTGATTGCCTTTGCATCTTCAAGTGAAATCTCCTTATCTGGATCTGTCACTTCTGCAACAACAGTTTTGTAACTATAAACCCTTATTGAGTTGTTTTCTGGGTTAAGTTTTACGCTGGCACTCATAGCTTCGCCAAAGTTCTTCTTGTATGCAGATGTAAGTGCTGTTTCAAGTGCGCTCACAAAAACTTCTTTGTCAATCCCCCTTTCCTTCTCCAAATCTTCAAGTGCTGCAAAAAAATCTTTATTTACCATTTTAATATTTTCTCCTTAAATTTAATCTTTCACATTTTAAAAGTCCAAATGGAGTTTGCACCCAGCAATCATCGTCTTTGGGACTTCCATTTTTTCACCTGTCACATCAAAAGTGACCACTTTGCCGTCAAAACTTAAAATCTTGCCTTCAAATTCCTTCTTATCTTGCATTTTTTCAAACAACTTAACATCAACATCTTTTCCAATGTTCCACTCGAAATCTTTGTCCGATTTTATTGGTCTATCCAGCCCAAGTGATGAAACATTGAGAATGTATGGCGTGTCGCCCGTTGGGTTTATCTCGTCCAAAATTGGATCAACTGCTCTGTGAACAGCCTCGCAATCATCAATGTTAACAATGCCCGACCTTTTCACAATGAACAAAGTTAAATTCATGCCATTTTGTTTTTTTGCATATTCAACTTCATACAGTTCACACCCGCAATTCGCGACAACATCTTTCAAGTTTTCTTCAACAATAGATGCAACAGTTTGCTTCAACTTTCCCTCCATTCTATAAGTAGCAATTAAGAGTGGTCAAGCCACTCTTAAAACTACAACATTTTAAAGCATAATCATTTTAACACAACAATTTACAAATATCAAGTCCCAGTGTCATATTTTTTCACATTTTCTCAAAAATTATCTTTATTTTTCGCCTTTTTGTTGCGAATTTTAGTTTTTTGCCCAAAAAAATTATCTTATAGTGTGTAAACATCAGAAATCTATTCCTTGGCTTTAAACTTACATTTCCACTAGGTCAATAGAGTTTCAAAAATACTTCGGCAGTTGCTATAACATCATTTAAGGCTCTGTGAGCATCAACAAGATTAACATCAAGAAATTTTGCAACAGTTCCAAGTTTGTAATTTTTAAGACCTTTCAATTTTTGCTTTGCCATAAGAAAAACATCTAAAACTGGGTTGTCAAATGCAATTTTGCTG
>CAKVNA010000011.1 GCA_934776915.1 uncultured Clostridia bacterium | reverse complement strand
GTGCATGAAGCAACACGCCAAAAAGGGCAATATTGTATTTTTCAGCAGTCACATTATTGATGTTGTGGAGCGTGTCTGTGACAGAATTGCTATTATCAAAAAAGGTCACATTTTGGATAGTCAAAGTGTAAAAGACATTGAAAGCAAAATGACATTGGAAGAATATTATCTTAAAACAATAAAAGAAAACAATGTTGAAGCAACAAGAGTGTCAAAGGAAGAAGTTGCACAAGAAAAACTTTTGCAAAAAGAAAAAAGACAGCGAGAAAAAGAAGAGAAAAAAGCAAAACGAGATGAAAAGCGAAAAATAAAACTTGCCAAAAAACAAAAAGATAAGCAAGGCAATGAGCAAGACCCAGCGGTATTTGGCTTGATTGTAGATGATGAGGTTTTTCCATTTAAATTGACAGCCAAACAACTGGACAATATTCAAAAAGCAGAAAAAGAAAAAGATGACAAAAAAATCGCAAAAAAATCACCAAAAACAACAAAAAAAGTGACAAAAAAGTGACAAAAAAATAAGCTGAAAAGGAAGAAAGAAAATGAAAGGGCTGAAGACTCTTGTTATGATGCAACTAAAAGACAAGCTTGACTTGTCGTTTGCAAAAAGTGTAAAACAAACAATCTTTAGAATTGTTTTTAGTTTGCTAAAATTTGCTAGTATGACTGCAGTTATTTATCTTGCATTTTACTTTTTGTCAACTCTTAGATTGACTTCTCTTAACAAGGGAATTCCAACAAACTTTTTTTCAATTATATTTTCCGTTATGATTATGCTTTCAATATTGGTTGAAGTTTTTGGACTTAACAAAAATTTGTATCTTGCAAAAGACAACCAAGTGTTGCTAACAATGCCAACATCACGCCAAACAGTATTTTTTAGCAAAATGATTGTTTATCTTTGCTATGAATTTATAAGAAATATGTTCTACATTGTGCCACTTCTTGTCGCATATGGAATGATAAATAATATGCCAATTTTCTTTTATCCTTGGACAATCGTGGCAAATCTAATTATTACTCTTTTCACCACAAGCATTGCTTCACTTCTTTCCATTCCATTTTTGTTTTTGTCGTTGTTTTTAAAGAGAGTTAAAGTTCTTGAATATTTTGTTGTCAGTTGTGTCATTGGTGGAATTTTGACAGTTGTAATATTGATAATCAATGCCATTCCTGCAAATATAGACATTCTTGGAAATTGGGGAACGATATTTTGGGACTTGCAAGATATATTTGCAAAATTTGTCGCAGATTTTTACATCTTGTATAGGTTTACAATGGCTTTTGTTGGGTTTAGATATGGGCTGTCCAATGTTTTCTTCGGCAGTGTGCAAGTGGAAACATTGCTCATTGTCTGTGCCTTAACTGTTGTTACTCTTGTGGCAACATATTTCCTCATAAGACCACTTTACTTTAAAATGGCAAGCAAGCCTTTTGAATTCACCAAAAAGCCACACATAACAGAAAAGCGAAATGTAGAACATTCAGCATTTGTGGGCAGTCTTAAAAAGGAATTTATAATGACATCAAGGTCAAGTGAAAAATTCAACCCACTTGTTCTAACAACGGTGTTTTTGCCTCTTGCAATTTTCCTTTTGAACAAAATTTTTGTTGCAATGGATACAAGACTTGCTGGAACATATATGTCAATGTCATTCAATATTTTGTTAATTTTGCTAGTTGTTCTTTCCACCAACGCAATGGTGTCAAAGTTGTATAGCGAAGAAGGTTTGTCTGGCTTTATCAACAAAACAGTTCCCGCAACATATACCAAAGTCCTCTTATCAAAACTTGTTATTTATGCCATTTTTATGGGCGTGTCAATTTTGGCATCAACAATTATTTTTTCAATCTTTTCAAAGTTTACAGCACTGCAAGGAATAACCATATTTTTAACACTTCTGGGTATTTATCTTGGACATATGTTTTGGAGTGCGTCACTTGATATTATGAATCCTCAAACAGAACAGTATGTAACAACAGGCACTCATGTAAACAATCCAAACGAAACAAAGACCACTCTTATCGCCTTCCTTATGTCTGCAGTTATGACCTTTGTTTTCTACTTCCTTATTTCTGAAAGTTCAAAATATGTCTTTGCAAAAGTTTTGGGCATTGCTGTTATCTATTTTGGCTGGAACTTATATATGTATTTAAGCAAAATAAAAACTTTCTTCAAGGAGAAATAACATGAAAAAGTCGGTTTTGATTATAATTGGAATTATATATGTTGCGTCAATCGTTGCGATTAACTTTTTTGGAATGAAAGTCTTTGTCTATAACAAGAATGTTGATGTTGAACAAATTATCTGCCTAAACAAGTCTGACACTGAAAAGGGAATTGTTGTTTCAAGTTATGAAACATATGACGGAAAGAAAGGTGTCGCAATAACAATAGCTTTTGACAGACCTGCAAACAAAAATCTTATGACAGGCACTATGCTACAACTTGACCTAAGAGTCCTTCCAGACAATGCAACAAAAAAGCAACTATCTTTCACTTCAACAGACACAGAAAATGTTGAATTTTTTAAGGACGAAAAAGGGCAACAAACAGGGCTTATCCTATTTTACAACAGAACAAGCATATTTGATGTGCTTGTTAGGTCCACCGACAATTCAAATGTTATCTTGCGACTGAAAGTTAAAGCAGTGTAATAAAAATAAAAAATAAGAAAGAAGAAATAAAAAATAAAAAACTGGCGATTATCGCAATTTGTTAAAAGCAAAAGAAAAGAAGAAAGAAAAATATTGTGTAAGTCCCCCATTGTAAGGGGGCTTTTTTATTTACGATTATCTACAATTATTTTTTATAAACAAATTTTTATTAAAAAATTGTTCATACTAATATTGTTCAAGCTTTTTATATTAAAAAACTGCTCATAATAATACTGCTCAAGCCATTTTTTATACATAAATTTTGCGTTTTTATCCAAAAAGTGCATAAAATTATTATTATTTTGCATAAAAATATAAAATTTTTGTATAAAAAACAAATATTGCTTGAAAAAGTTTTGTTTTCTTGTCGTATTATGTTAAGATATAAAAGAATTTAGGGGTTTTTAAATTTAATAGCTATTCTTTGAACAAAGAAAACGCCTTTAAAGGAGAAATTATTATGAATAAAAAGAAAGGATTGATATCAATATTTTTGATGTGCTTGGTTGCCTTTTGCGGAGTGCTTCTTACTGGTTGTGGAAGAAATCCTGCCGACATTGAAATTTTGTCTGGCGTGCCAGTTGTTGAGGTGAACGATACAGACACTCAACCATATTGGAGCAGCGTTAGGGCAAAAATCACTTTTGAAGACGGAACACAAGAAACAGTGACTGGGGGCGATATGGTGTTTTCGCACCTTGACGTTTCAACCCCGGGCAAAAAGACCGTTCTTGTTGGATACAAAGAAGGCAATTTTAGAAAGGAAATTGAAGTTATTGTTGTGGAATCTGCAACAATAAGTGCCAAAGTGTCTGGCTACACCGGGACTTATGACGGCGAGAGTCATGACATTTGCTCTGTCACTGGACTTTTGAGTGACGACAAAGTGACATACAGTTTGGACAATGGCACAACTTGGCTTACAACTTGCCCACAAGTAAAGAAAGCTGGCACATCTTCAGTTATAGTTAAAGTTGAAAGAGAAAAATTTGGAACTCTTGTTGACTCAAAAACTTATTCAGCAAATGCAACTGTAGAAAAGAAAGCAGTGGAAATTAAGGGGAAGAAAGTCAATCTAACCTTTGGTGATGCTGTTCCAGTAACTTTTGATTATGAAATTGTAGGACTTGTCGCTGGCGACACTGCTTCAAACCTTACAACCGCACCACAATTTGCGCCACAAATTAAGGATAGCGACAAAAAAGATGGCAAACTTAAAGTTGGAACATATAATGTTGTTTTCAGCGGAGCAGAAGCGGAAAATTATACATTCTCTTACACAAACGGCACAATCGTTGTTGAAAAAGCAACTTTTGATATGTCAAATGTAAGATGGAGTGAAACAAATATTGAATATGATGAAGGCGTTCAAAAAGAAGTTCATCTTGATGGACTTCCAACGGATTGCGAAGCAACCTACACAGGAAACAAAGAAACTGAAATTGGGAGTTACACTGCAACAGCAACACTTGTTTATGATGCAGAAAACTACAATGCACCAACCTTGCCACAAGGGGTGGAACTTACTTGCAACTGGACAATTGCAGAAAATGTAAACTATACAAAGGTTGCAATGCCACAAGCAATTTCAACAGTGTTTACTTACAATGGACAGATACAAACATATATTCCAACGGGCTTTGACAGCACTTCAATGAGCATAACAAACAACACTCAAACAAACGCTGGAACATATGAAGTTGTTGTATCATTAAATAATGGGTTTGCTTGGGCAGACGCAGAAAAGGGCAAAGGCAAAGACCCAGTAAAATTCACATTTATAATTGGCAAAAAGACAGTGGAACTTGAATGGGGAGCAGTAAGCTTAATATACACTGGTGAAGCACAAAGACCAAATGTTACAGTTAAAAATCTTTGCGAAAATGATACTTGCACACTAACAGTTACTGGCGAACAAATAGAAGCAAATGCAAACAAAGACGGAAATCTTTACACAGCAGATGCAAGATATTCTGCCACAATAACTGCAATTGATAACGATAATTATCAGCTTCCAACAACTGGATTTACAACTCAATTTGACATTTTGCAAGCAACAAACAGTTGGACAACCACACCAAGTATAGTTGTTACTGGGTATAATGGGACTTATAGTGTTACTCATTCTGGCGGAGCAAAGTTTGGTTTTGACACTGTAAAACATTATTACAAAGAATATAGTGCAGACGATTCAACATACTCAGAAGAACTTACCAAGGCAGAAGGTGAGTATATGATGAAGACTGAAATTGCCGGAACAAACAACTACACTGGACTTGAATCAACTTACAAATTTATTATTAGCAGTGAAAGTGTCGCAACAATGAGAAGTGATTTGCTTGTTAACAGAAAATCTATTTTGGAAGTTGAAGCGGGAAATTTTGTAAACAAAGAAAGACCGATTTTTGCAGGACAACAAAACTACTTTGACCTTCAAATGATTGGGACATTGAACAACTTTAATGAAGTTAGTAAGTTTACAACTGAAATCAAATCTTTCATAAAAGATAACGATAATTATACAGAACTTGATACAAGCAACCTTTCAACTTATATCAGCGAAATTGACAACTATAACAATCACATCACTTTCACAAGTGGAGCAGTGGGCAAAACATTTAAGTTTGAAGTTTCAAAATCTGGTGTAAAAAACCCAATTGTCATTGAAGTTCAAGTGGTTGACGGATACAATGTTTACAATGCAGATGACTTAAGTGTTGTTAATAACACAAAAGACGCAACAAATAAGGAAGTTCGTGGCTGGGAAGAAAAGAAACAGGGCACAAAGTATGCTGGGCTTGAAGTCAATGCCATTGTTCTTCAAAAGAATATCATAATAACAAAAGATAATCTTCCAGGAGACTTTTTCTATACAGAAAGTGACAACACCGAAGCACTTAGAAATCTTACAAATCTTCCAATCCCTGGCTCAATGAAAGACGGTGACGGCGATGGCACTGGCGGAAATGGAAGAGCAGTTTATGATAGAATAATAGGCAAAGACGAAACATTCTCAATTTATGGCAATTACTTTAACATTGACTATAGTGCACTTCCAAAATGCGTGCTAGAAAGTGGGCATGAAAAAGGTGTCAAATATATTGAAAATGATGCTTCAAAAGATGCACTTATTACAACTCATGTAACAATGTTTATGTTTGTTAGCAATGAAAAAGATGTAAGTGGAAATGTAATTAAAGATGGCGGAAATCTTAACATTTATGACCTAAATATTAAGGGAAATGGCAAAAGAGATAACAGATCACTTAACAGTGGCGGAGCAATGATAGCAAAAGTAAGTCATGTCAATAGCAACATTGAAAACTGTGTATATAGCAATGCTTTCATTGGCTTTCTCTTCCAAGATTATGGCAGTGATGAGCCTGAGGCAAATACTGAAAATATTCTTAAAGATGTAAAGGGTTATGATAGTTACAACACACATATCTATTCTTGGGGAACAGCCAAATTGAAAATTATTGGTGGTGAATTCAAAAGTGCTGGCGGACCTGTGATGATTGTTGACCATGTTGGCGGAAGCAAAACAGATGCAACTGGTGGCAGACCTTCCCACGTTGATGTAATTGGAACAACTATGGAGAGCTTGGTTACAGGCAATGAACCATGGTTTGTAAGTTATGGAGCATCTGCTCTCGCAGCACAACTTAAAGCTCCAAATAAGCAATACTTTGAGCCACTAGGAACAACATATTTGCAAGAAAGAGATGGAATTTCTGAACTTATGAATCTTAAAGTTGTTTACAAATCTTCAAGCGTAGAAGGTTTATCAGCCCAACCAGTAAGAGGTCAGGTAAACTTCTATGACACAATGGAAGAATATAATCAAAGTCAAATAGAAGGTTCAACTAAAACTCATTATGGGTTGGATATGACAACATATTCAATTATGGCTACAACTGGAAATAAAAGTATATTCCAAAATAGCAGAAATGGTCAAATTCTTGGTGTGGAAGGACACAATCAATACTTCAAAAAAGCAACCACTGGAACAACAAACCTTAACCTTTATTTACCACTCGGCATGGGTATTGTTCTTGAATTGTATGCAAAATAATTGTTTAAGTTAACATATGAAAAATTAAAAAACTCAGCAAATAACCCTACGGGGTAAAGTGCTGAGTTTTATTTTTAGTCTATTGTTTTGTTCTCAAATTTTTCTATCAACTTTTTTGGTCTTTTTTAGTTAGTTTTAGTCACTTATCTATGCTTTGTTTTTCAGTTGTAACATTTGTTTTTTGAACACTTTTTTCTGTTGTAGTGCTTTGAACTTGGACACTGTTTAAAATTGCTTTTGGTGTGTTTTCTTGAAGATTTTTTTTATCGTTGTTTATGTTGTTTGTGTCGTTATTTTCGGTAGAATTATTTTCAGAAGTTTGAGCTTTTAGAAGTCTATTTTCGTTTTCTGTTGCACCTACAATAACAACAGATATTGCCACAATAAAGAACATAATTGTGCAAGCATTTAGTATTCCTTCTAGGGCAATGCACAGCACAAGACAAAGCATGCAGAGTTTGTTAAAGTTATATTTGCCAACGAATGTTTTGTATTTTTCATAATAAAATGGAATCATAAGAACTGTGCCAACAATGCCAAGGGAAGTAAACCATTGCAAAATTGTGTTGTGTGCCATAACTATGTGAAGAGTTAAACTTGGTGGAACTTCATCTGCCACAAAGCCAATGCCAAAAATTGGGCTAGACCTAAACTGTTCTATGCACCATGCCCAAAGTTCGTCACGCCCACTTGTATTAAACCCACGAGAGATAAATCCTAAAACAATATTTCTCGTTGTGGGAATGGCAAACACAAGAGTAATTATGACTGCAAGTGCTGTGCCATAAATTAAGAAAAGTTTTTTTCTGTTTGGTGATTTTGCAATGAGAATTATGCAAAGAACCAAAATTACAAGCCCACTTGTTACAATTACACCACGGCAATAGGTTAAAAGCATAAAGATAAACTGCAAAATGGCTAACGCTAGGAACAAATAGTTGTATTTTTGTGCTTTTTTGAAAAGATAAATGCCACCAATCACACCAAGTGGATAGTATATTGCCACAACATTTATTGAAAGAACACCAATTTCATAAACACTGCGTGACAATATGCCTTGAATAACATCTCCAGCCCTTAAAAGCATTACACCATGTTGCACAGCAAGGCAACTTCCCACTACAACAAAGCACAGCATAAGATAAGGGATAAGGTCTTTTGTGTGATTGATTGCAACAAAATACAGAAGATAAAGATCAATGCTAAGAACAAGGATAATTGCAAAATTTTTTATGCTGAAATGTCCCACAACCCCGCCAAGCAAAAAAGCAACATCTGCAATCAAAAGTCCCCAAAACATGTCGCCCTTGCGGGCTTTTGTCTTTCTGTGTTTTATCATAAAATAGACAAAACTTACAAAAACAACTGCAAAAATTATGGCATAGCCAACAATTTCACTTTTGCTTTGCACATCAACAGAAAAGAACGGAACAAGAAGGAAGGGTCCATACAATAGCCGCACATTGTCGCAAATTAAAAAGCAAACGATAACAGGAAGTGCTAACACGCACACTGCCACCATTTCAAGCCCCGCAAGCCAAAATATCATAGCACACATGCAGGTTGCAACAACCCCCCAAGGCCCTTCAAGGAAATTTTTTGTCAAATTTGTTATTTCTTTAAATGTTTTCATACAAAGAGTATAGTTAAAATTGTTTTATATGTCAAACAAAAGCGTTTCAAATTGATTTTTATATGTTTTTTAGTTATATTTTTATCTTTCATAAAACTAACATTTTATACCTTATGTTTACATGTATAAAAAAATTGCCAATATTTTGACAATTTTTATTTATTCTAAGGAATTTATATTTTTTGAATAGAAATCTGCTGCAAGTTCTGCAGTTTTGATAATTTTTAAACAAAAATTAATCATTTTGTGTATTTTTTTTCTTAGATTTTAGCCTTTTGGATAAGAACAACTTGAAAAGTGGATATGTAAGTGGGACAAAAATTCTTCTAGATAAGTGGTTTCTTTTGCAATGCACAATATATTTCATATTAGATTTTAAGTTGTGCAAAAGTTCTTTAATCTTTTCCTTATTGTCATAGTTGCTTTTATAAATATAATAAAGCATTTCCACACTTATAAGGCCTTTTAGACTTTTTGCATATTTTGATGCTTCGGGATAGTCTTTTTCATATTCCTTTATTGCATTGTCTAATCCAATAAGGGTTGTAAGCCTGTTTTCATTAAAATTGCTATGCACAAGACTGTTTGCTCGTTGTCTATAAAAATATAACTTTCTCTTGTCATAAACACACTTTTCAACATGTGTTAAATATTCTGTGTTAAACGCCACATCTTCGCCATATTTTATGTCTGGGTTAAAAACATTTGGATAACTAGGGAATTCTTTTAATATTTCGTGTTTGTAGAGTTTGCACCAAACATTCAAGTCAAATTTTTTGCAACTTAAATATTGACACATGGCATCAACTTGATTATATTCCTCAATTTTCTCTTTTGGACTGAATTTTGGAAGATTGTCAAAGTGAAATTCTTCTTTTACTTTTTGATAGCCACAAATTGATATGTCTGCGCTATGTTCCACCATGTTTTTTTGAAGAACAGACAGAAGATGTGGGGAAGGAATGTCGTCTGGGTCGCAAAACCAAATGTATTTTCCTTTTGCCACCTTAAGACCATTATTTCGTGCCATGCATAGTTTCTGATTTTCTTGGTCAACAATATGGCAGTTGCTTCTATTTTTGCAATAGGTTTTTAAAAGTTCAAGTGTGTTGTCCTTTGAGCCGTCATTTACAAAAATATATTCCACATTTTCATAGTTCATTTTGTCAAGACTTTCAAAAAGGTCGGGCAAAAACTTTGCCACATTGTAACATGGAAATATTGCGGAAATAAGGTCTTTTCCCATTTTTTGCTCCTATTTTTGCTAAAAATTAAGATTATTTCTTCTTTTTTGGCTCAACAACATAATTTTTGCACAGATCTTTGTATCTTTCATAAACTTCTGGCACAAGTGTGTCCCAAGTTATATAAATATCTTTTTTACACTGTTCACGAACTTTTAGATATTGCTCTTTGTTGTCAAAAACTTCTTCAATTTTCTTTGCAAAGGCTTCTGGGTCATCATTTGAAATATAGCCGTTTTGCCCGTCAGTTATAATCGTTGAAGGCAAGGAGTCACAAACAAAAAGCGTTGGGACTGAAAAGGCAGCGGCTTCAATTCGGACAATGCCGTCTGTGTCATATTTTGAAGGGAATAAGTGAATGTCAGATATGGCAAACAATTTTCCTTTTTCTCTTGGGTCAACAACCTTTCCAACAAAGATAGTATTGTTTTCAAGATTTAGTTTTTTGACACGATTTTTAAAATATTCTTTGTCAGCTCCATCACCAACAATAAGCCATTTATACTTAAAACCCTTGTCAGACAAAATTTTGCAACTGTCAACGATTAGGTCAAGATTTTTAAGTTTGTTAACTCTGCCTATTGTTATAAAGACTTTCTCGTCTTTTTGTATCCCATATTTTTCAAAAAGTTCTTTTTTAAATTTGGATAATTCGTCAGGTGAAAAGTCATTTTTTAGGTCTGTGGCATTTGAAACAAGCCCAGTTTTACCCTTGTAGCCATAATAATGGGCAAGCTCCACACAGCCGGGGTTCATTGTCCACAACTCGTCACATTTGTTAAATGTTTTTGCAATAACATTAAGCATTATGCGAGCTATTGACTTGCTTTTTGTTGCCCTGAAAAAGTCTTTTTCAAATTGACTGTGAAGGGTGGAAATA
Organism: uncultured Clostridia bacterium; assembly: GCA_934776915.1. Lineage (GTDB taxonomy): Bacteria > Bacillota > Clostridia > Christensenellales > UBA1242 > UBA7862. The sequence goes on along the minus strand of CAKVNA010000011.1, from coordinate 2,624 downwards.
AGTGGAATTTTATGTTTTTTTGCATACTTTGCACCCACTTTGCCAATGGTAAATGGCGAATGAATGTGAACTAGGTCAAGATTAGAGTTTTTGACTTCTTGTGAAAACTTTTTGTCTGCGCTTGGCATGGGCAAATCATAGTCCAAGAAGGCAAGGGGAAATCTTGATTTGCATCTGACCACTTTGTATGGCAGAGTGCTATCGTCAAACTTTTTTCTGCCCGCTGGGGCAAAAACTGTTACGTTGCACACTTTGGCAAGTCTTCGGGCATAGTTGTCCACCACCATAATAACACCGTCAACCATTGGGAAAAATGCGTCAACAAACAGTCCAATATTTAATTTTTTTTCAGAAATGTCTTCCATAAACATACCTTAACACAAATATTGAAAATTCCCAAATAAATTAAGCGTGTTTGTAAATTATAATTTAATATTTCCATGTTAAATGATGTTACGAAAGAGTAATAATTCAAAGATGTATTAAATAATTATGATATTTTCGTTATTTTGCATATAGACAACGCAAAATTCTTGTGATAAAATTTCTTCATAAAATGGAGAAAAAAGAATGAAAACGGTTGATTTAAGAAAATTTATTGAAGTGACTACAAGAAATAATGCCGATGAATATGGAAAAGTTAAACCAGAACTTGCCACGGACGACATGGTCTTTTTGCCAACATTGCAAGAAATAAGGGAATTTAGGAAAAATTATTCAAATAAAAAGTTAAAGATTTCAGATTATGGCATATGCACTGGCGGCAACTGGTCTATGGCTTATGATCCAAAACTTACAGTTGACAGAAAATATTACACAAATGCTTGGCTTTCAGATTGTGATGAATTTCAGTCGGAAAAATATGTGAGATATGTTGACGGTGACTTTGGCGTTGACACAGAAGGGGTTGATAACCTTTCAAACGGAATTCTCCCAATGATGAACCTTAACCTTAAAATGTTTGAAAAATTGTGGAAATATAATCAGTCGCATGGCAATGAGGTTGCATACTTTGAACAGGATAAAGACGGGCATATGACTATTTGTTTTGGCAAATATCCACAAATATGTGTAAAAAAATCAGATAAGATGTTTGAAGATTTCTTTCCAGTTGATAAGCTAGAAAAAATAACAAAAATTGAAGAAATAAGACCTGATTTGAAAGTTATACATACAGGAAGCGGATGTCGATATTTCGCAAAACAGATGACAGCGGCAGGTGCTAGCAAATGGTATTATTTTTATGATTACTCAATTGTTTGGTATATAACAAATTGGAAAGATTTGCCAAAGAGCATAAACCCATTTGGAACGGGCAAGGCAAAAAATGTTCAACTTTTTTCAAAAGTTATTTTGGAAAGAATGAAATTTGCTTCAGACTTTGAGGGTGGCTGCTATTGGAAAAATAGTCATGTCAGAAGTTTCCTCAATGGAAAGAACTATGAAGAAGTGGCAAAGAGTGCTATTTCTGGACAACAAACACAGTTAAAAAGTATTCCAGGGTTTATGGACGAGGCCTTTGTGTATGAAGTGCCAGACAATCACCCAGCAGCCAACCTAGATGATATATTTAAAGAAGACAAAGTCGAAGGTGCTAAAAAACTAGGAAGCGCTGAACTTTTGAAAAAAGCATGGGAATTAGCCAGCAAAGTCAAAAGTGGAGATTTTGTAGAAAATGTGAAGGAGTTTATGAAACTGGCACAAGAAGGAAACGGCAATTTGACTAGTGGTGACTTGGAAAATGACAACCCAGTCGAAACATTGGAACAAAACGAAAATAAAGCGGTTGAAGAAAATATGGATAAGCCAATTATCAAAAAGAGAACCCGCCTTGCTCGCCTTAACCCAGATGACACCCCAGAAAGAAACAGAAGACTAATGACCGACACCGAACTTATTAAAAGTTGGGTTGATGCAGGGCAGTCTGTCTTGCTTCGTGGCCCAAGCGGAATTGGCAAAACGGAAAGGCTAAAGTCACTTTATCCAGATTTAATTTACATAAAACTTACAAACAATATGTTCCCAGAAAAAGTTGTTGGCTCGGTCAATCTTCAAACGGGGCAAAACATTCCACCAGATTTTGCAAAGCAAGCAATTTTGTCTTGCGCAACAAGTGAGGAAAGACAACTTGTCCATGAAAATATCCAAAACTTGTATGAAATTGCAGACGAAGTTTATGAAAGAAGCAAGGATAGTGACAAAAAGACAGTTATCTTGCTTGACGAACTTCTAAATGTAAAGCCAGCAGTGCAGTCACTTGTTTATACACTTGTTCTAAACAAAATGGTCGAAACGGGTAACGGTCTTAAACTTCCAGCCAACACAGTTGTTGTGGCAACGGGCAATCAGAAAAAATATTCTGCTGTTGCAGAAGACTTGGCAGAACCTCTTGAAAAGCGTTTTGACCACATTTTGGATATGTAACCAAAAGTTGACGAGTGGCTATCTGAATATGCCATTCCAAACGGAACTCACCCAGCAGTCATTGGATACATTCTTGAAAAGTTTAATGAAACTGGCGGAAGCAATCAAATTGGGCGAATGGGATATTTCTACGAAGAACCAGAAATCGGCGAAAGATATTTGGATGCTTATGGCTGCCGTGGCAGAACAAACGACCCTCG
>CAKVNA010000010.1 GCA_934776915.1 uncultured Clostridia bacterium | reverse complement strand
GTGGATAAATCACACTTTTTTATTTGTTTTTTTATTATAAATAAATCGTTTTTAGAACATTCTTTCGTTTATCCTATAAAAATATACATACTTTAATAAAGAAATTCGCCAAATAATATATCAAATAAAGAAATAAAGTTATCAAGCACAAAAATATAAAGAATGAATTAAAACTAGACGAACTATAACAATAGATAACTTTTTGAAACAAAATAAAATAAAAGCACCATATTGAATATAAAAGCCTCTACCCGCACTTATAGTATTTTCTAAGGAAATTTTGTGTATTATCTATAAAAGCTATATTCTCTACAATAACTATTGAAAAATACACTTTCGACCGCATATTCGGCGTATATTAATACTACTTTTCGCTATGTAAGCGAATAAGCTTTTATATATACCCCAAATTTTCGACCGAATATTCGGACATTCTAAACACCGCTTTAGACCTAAAAATTAACCAAAACCATTTGGTCGTTTTTAAGTGAAATTATAATTGCTAAAAGCCAGTTTACAAGCAACATTTATATAATTATATAAAATAAAAAAGACACTATTTGTGTTAAGACAAATAATGTCATTTCATTATATTTGTTTTTGATTAGATAATCGCTACATTTCGCTTATACTGCATGATATAGCGATTATTTCAAATTGAAAAACGCATCTTTGCCAAGATAACAAGCATTGTCGCCAAGTTCTTCTTCAATTCTTAAAAGTTGATTATATTTTGCCACTCTGTCAGTCCTTGAAGGAGCACCAGTTTTGATTTGCCCAGCATTTGTTGCCACAGCAACATCGGCAATAGTAGTGTCTTCCGTTTCACCACTTCTATGGCTAACAACAGCAGTCCAGCCCGCTCTGTTTGCCATCGAAATTGCGTCTAATGTTTCGGATAATGTGCCAATTTGGTTTAGTTTTATAAGCACAGAGTTTGACACCCCAAGTTCAATTCCCTTTGCAATTCTCTTTGTGTTTGTAACAAATAAGTCATCACCAACAAGTTGTATTTTGCTTCCAAGTTTGTTTGTCAATTCTTTCCAGCCGTCCCAATCTTCTTCGGCAAGTCCGTCTTCAAGAGAAACGATTGGATATTTTTTAATCATTTCTTCCCAATATTCAATCATCTGATTTCTATCAAAGAGTTTCTTTGTTTTCCAGAAATAATATTTGCCCTTTTCATTTATTTTTGCCGCTTCGTCATACATTTCGGTTGCCGCAGCATCAACTGCAATACAAATATCTTTTCCCGTTTTATAGCCCGCTTTTTCAATGGCTTTTACAATATAAACAAACGCTTCTTCATCACTCTTAAGATTTGGTGCAAAACCACCCTCATCACCAACACCAGTGGAATATCCTTCCTCTTTTAGCACCGCTTTTAGATTGTGGAAAGTTTCCACACACATTTTCAGTGCAGTTTTAAAATCTTTTGCACCCACTGGCATAATCATAAATTCTTGAATATTCACTGAATTGTCAGCATGTTTTCCGCCATTCAAAATATTCATCATAGGAACGGGCAATGTGTGGGCGTCTGTTCCACCAATATATTGATAAAGCGACAACCCCGAAAGTTTTGCAGCAAGTTTTGCACAAGCAAGCGACACCCCTAGAATTGCATTTGCACCAAGTTTTCCTTTGTTTGGCGTTCCATCAAGGTCTATCATCGTTTGGTCAATCGCCCTTTGGTCAAAAACATTCATGCCTATAACAGTGTCTGCTATAACAGTATTAACATTTTTCACCGCTTTTTCAACTGATTTGCCCATATAATTGGACTTATCTCCGTCACGAAGTTCCACTGCCTCAAATGAGCCAGTTGACGCCCCCGATGGCACGCTCGCTCTTGCCATTTGACCTTGTGCCGAAACTTCCACCTCCACAGTTGGGTTGCCACGACTGTCAAGAATTTGTCTTGCAAACACATCTTCTATTGAAATATAATTCATATACACCTCTATTTTGCAGGAGTTTAGCGATTATCTTTTTTTAAAATATTTACAAAAAACAATATAAAATATGTCTTTTGCAATATCTTTTTAAGATAAAATCGCCACCTTCTGCGGACTTTTGAACGACATTATTATATCACATTTCACCCATGTAACAAACAAAAATGACAAGCAAATCACATTTACTTGTCATTTTACACATCTTATCTCATCATTTCTCTATCAATTTCAATAATCAATGGTTCATCTTTGCCGTTAAGTTGCTTTTCCACCATAATATTCATTGTTATATCAATTATTTTTTGAATTTTATCGGCATACATTTCACAAAATGTTGCATAATCATCATCTGACTCAATTTTCAAACCAAGTTCTTCACTTAGAATTTGAACAGCAATAGGTCTAATTTCTTCATCAACAATTTGGAAATCAATATCAAATTTCTTGTGCATTGGGTCAACTCCGTTTTGCCTACACCATTTTGCTTTGCCATTATTTAAAATCGACCTTTTATCAAGGCAAAACTCACTTTTTACAATGGAATTTGGGATATCCTCCATTGCCCAGTCAAACTTTATTTCATTAAGTTCACTTTGTCTTTGATAATATTTTCTCAAACACTTCCTAGCAATGACATAAAGTGCAACATAAGATCCCAATGCAGTCCGCGAAGCCAGCCTTGATTTGTTAGCCAAATTGTCCAAATAAGCAATTCTCTGTTCTTGGGTTGGAAGTGCAAGCAACAATGGCTCTATATCCCTCTCCCTTATTCCAAGAAATTTCATCTTTCTAAGCGTGTTTCTAAATTCGTTGTCCAAATTTTCGTTTGTATTTTGCTCTGTCTTTATGCTATCAAAAAAGATATTTGTTTTGCCTTTTGTTGCAAAGTCTGCGGAAATTCCTTGTCCAAAGCCAACCCCCAAAGCAGAAACTGCAGCAGCCACACAAAACACATACGCCCTAAATCTTCTTTTAACATTCTTAAGTCGCCCCAAAGTTTCTTCTGCAAAAAAGGAGTCTTTTAGTTCATCCAATTTGCCGCCCTCTTCCAAGTGGTCATATTGTCTTGAACTAAGCATAAAAGTCCTTCCCGACTTTATTTTATAATCTTTAAACATCTTTTCTCCTTATCTTGTAGGCTCTTGTTCTTCCATAGCGGCATATGGGTCAAAGTGGTTGTGTTCACCCACCACATAAGATTCTGTATATTCGCTATATTCGTCCGTATTTAGCCAAACTGAAGAATTGTCATATTTATCTTCTTTCCAGTCGCTCATAAGTTCTGCAACAGCCTTTTTGCCCTTTTCTGCCTTTCTTGAAGCATAAAGCCTTCCGCCAATGCCAATTACGCCCAAAAGTGCAGTTAACCCCGCAGTAACAAGGCAATCTGTTTTATTTTCCACCATTTTTGAAGCATACAAATATGTAGTAGTAGCCAAACCGGAACCAGCAATGAAGCCATTGAAGACATGTTCGCAACATATTGCTTGCTTAATTATTGCAACTCTCTTTCTTGCCTCTTTTTCATAAATTTCATTTTTTTGATCAGAAGTTAATCTCATTTTTCCTCTCCTTTATAGAAATATCTTAATTTCAAGGAAAGTATATCATAGTCCAATTCGTTTTACAATGGGCAATTTTCACAAAAAAATACTTAAATAGGGCGTTTTTAGATAAAAAAATCCACTTCAGACAGTCTTTGCCCAAAGTGGATAAAATTTTATTTTGAATTTTTCTTTTTGAAGTCTTCTCTGCCACGAATTGTATGGTCAAGTGTTTTCTTTCTCATGCGGATACTCTTTGGCGTAATTTCCAAAAGTTCATCTTCGTCAAGCATGTCAAGATATTGTTCCAAACTTGGTTTTTGCACTGGTTCAAGTCGCAAAGCGTCATCACTTGCACTTGAACGAGTGTTTGTCAAGTGTTTTGTTTTGCAAACATTAACAACAATGTCGTCCACACGAGGGTTTGTGCCAACAATCATGCCGCCATAAACCTTTTCCCCAGGGGTTATGAACAATCTTCCGTGTTGTTGAGAATAGAAAAGCCCATATTGCACTGCTTCGCCCGTTTCATAGGCCACAAGCATGCCATAGTTTCTTCTTGAAAGGTTGCCCTTAAATTCCTCATAATCATAGAACACACTGCTCATAATGCCTTCGCCATTGGTGTCTGTTAAGAATTGGCTCTTATATCCAAAAAGTCCTCGTGCAGGGATAAGATATTCGAGTCTTGTTCTGCCGTTGTGGCTGTGCATGCCAAGGAGTTCACCTTTTCTTGCCCCAAGAACGCTTATAACATTGCCAGTTTTGTCGTCTGGAAGGTCAATAACAAGTCGTTCGATTGGCTCGCATTTCTTGCCGTCAATTTCCTTATACAAAACCTTTGGCATACTCACTTGGAATTCATATCCGTCACGCCTCAAGTTTTCCATAAGAATTGAAAGGTGCATTTCGCCACGACCAAGCACACGGAAGGTGTCGGCGCTGTCTGTGTCAAACACACGAAGACTTAGGTCTTTCACTGCTTCTTTCATAAGTCTATCCCTAAGTTGTCTTGAAGTGCAATATTTGCCTTCCTTTCCAGCAAATGGACTGTTGTTGACCATAAAGTTCATTTCAACACTTGGCTCACTTATTTTAACAAAATCAAGCGTCTTAACATTGTCCTTGTCGCTTAATGTGTCGCCAACTGTAATGTTATCAGCCCCAGCAATACACACAATATCCCCAACTTTTGCCTCTTGAACGGGAAGCCTTTTAAGCCCCACAAATTCAAACATGCTTTGCACTTTAAATGGAATGTTTCTCTCTTTATCGTGGAAGTTTGTCACAACAAGACTGTCGTTGATGTGAAGTGTGCCTGCTTCAATTTTGCCAACTGCAAGCTTGCCCAAAAAGTCATTTTGCTCTGTAGAACTAACAAGCATTGCAAATGGCGAATTTTCATCACCACTTGGGCATGGAATGTGATTGATAATTGTTTCAAAAAGTGGCGTCATATCTTTGCCAGGGTTATTTTTGTCAAGGCTTGCCGTTCCAAAACGAGCAGAAGCATAGACAATAGGACTATCCAGTTGCTCATCGTTTGCGTTAAGGTCCAAAAGCAGTTCCAAAACTTCGTCTGGCACTTCGTCAAGTCGGCTGTCTTTTCTGTCAATTTTGTTAATTACAATGATAATCTTCAGATTAAGTTCCAACGCTTTTTCAAGCACAAATCTTGTCTGTGGCATTGGGCCTTCATATGCGTCAACAACAAGAAGTGCCCCGTCAACCATTTTAAGCACCCTTTCCACCTCGCCGCCAAAGTCAGCGTGTCCTGGGGTGTCCACAACATTAACTTTAACATCTTTATACATAAAGGAAGCGTTTTTGCTCAAAATTGTAATTCCTCGCTCACGCTCAAGAGCGTTGGAGTCCATAATTCTGTCTTCAACTTCTTGATTTTGTCTAAAAGCGCCACCTTGCTTTAGGAGTTCATTGACCAAACTTGTTTTGCCGTGGTCAACGTGCGCAATTATTGCTATATTTCTTACTTTCGTGTTTTCCATAATCTCTCCTTATTCAAACTCCCATTGCCAAATGCAGTTTTCAGACACATGTCTTTCGCCTTTTTCGTCATAATATGTGGAAGTTGTTATTTCTTGCAATTTCACGCCCAAAGTTTCAAACACAGTCCTTGTGCCAAAGTCGCTTGGGTCGCATGTCAAATAAAGTCTTGTCGCATTGTGGTGTTGTGCCACCTTTTTTATAAGTTGACAACATTCATATTCAAGCGACTTAAAATTGTAATCTCTGTCAAAAGTCATATAAACATTGCCCGCATGACCTTTTATATCATTTGGAATAACGCTGTAACTCACTCTGCCAATGATAAGTGACGAGCCTCTTGGACAAACATCAAAATAATATGTTGGAGTTTTGTATGCAGAACCTTTGTGAGCAGTGGAAGACAAAACCAAGTCAACAATTTGTCCTTCCACTCGGCCAAACAATTTTCTTGACTTATCAAAATCAATTTGCACAACGGGATCGGGTTCCTTGTGAAGTGTCCAGAAGTCAAATGGCACTTTGTCGTTTGAGTCAACAACGGTCAATTCTTTTGGAATGTTTATTCTTCCAACGGAATAGTCATATGCTTGACTTGTTAGGTGGCATGGGAATATTGTGCATTTGTCTTTATATTTTTTCATAAGTTCAATGCCGTCAATGATGTTATAGTGTTTGTGACTAACATCAGTCCCCGCCATATCCACAAATGCAATATCGCTTGTGTCAATCATCTTTTTCATGTTGTCGCACATGCATGTATCACCAGTAAACGACACCACTTTGCCAGTAGATTTTTCCTTAAACATATAGCCATAGTCCTCAATAGAGCCATGGTCCATTTTCATGGAAGTTATTTCAAAGTCCTCAAATTGATACTTGCCCATTGTAGAAGCGTCAATAAATGTCACATATTTGTCAAATTTCAACTTTTCATAGGACACATCGCCCCAACCAAGTCTGCACACTTCTTTAATTCTTTCCTCGCCGCCGGGTGGGCAAATTATGGTAACTTTTAGGTCAGGACGCTTGTCTGTTGCCAGTTTGTCCATAAAGCATGGCAAGTCAAAATAGTGGTCCATATGATAGTGAGATATAAGGATAAGTTTTATTTTTTGAATTTTCTCATGGTGAAGATAACTATCTGATGTTTTGAGCAGTTGTTTAAGCGTTCCAAAGCCGCAGTCCATAAGAACATTGTTGTTTATAAGATAACTTGCACACGCCCTTCTTGTCCAAATGCACCCTGTGCCTAAAATTGTAATTTTCATATTAACTCCTTCTTTTCCCAAAAAAAGACTGCCACGAGGGCAATCTTTGTTTAGTCTGCACTTTTTTCTTGCAAATCAAAGTCTTCTTGTTCAGCAGCAAATCTGCCATGAGCAAGCCTTCTCTTTCTTGAGTCAACAAACGCTCGCTCCATTCTTTTTGCCCTAGTCTTTCCCGCATAATATTCGTCTTGCGTAATTTTTCCAACACGCAACAAATAGTCTGGATAATAATAGTCTTGAATGTCCTTTGTCCCGTCATTCACGCCTTTTTTGCTAAGCACAACTCCAACGGTTTTGAAAATGATTTTGAGGTCCATTCCAAAAGACATTTTGTCAACATAAACATCATTATAAAATAGCACGCTTTCCCAAGTGTTATCAATTCTGCCATTAACTTGAGCAAGCCCTGTAAGTCCAGGTTTAACATCAAAAGTTTTTGTGTCGTCTGGGAAGAAAATCATATCCTCCACGAGTTTTGGTCTAGGTCCAATAAAACTCATATCGCCTTTTAAAATGTTAAATAATTGAGGAAGTTCGTCAAGGCTGGTTTTTCTTAGGAATTTTCCGAATTTTGTTATCCTTTGCGAGTCTGGCAAAAGGTTGCCATTTTTGTCAGTCTTAAAATTCATACTTCTAAATTTGTAGAACATAAATATCTTTCTGTTTTTGCCAGGTCTTGGCTGTTTGAAAATAATTGGTCTGCCCACACAAATAAGCACAAGCAAAGACAAAATAAGTAGCAGTGGCGACAACACAGCAATCAACCCTGCCGAGAAAAATATATCAAAAAATCTCTTTAAGACCTTATACATTTTCAAAAAACCCTTTCAATTTCAACTTTTGACTTTAATTTCAGTCTTTCAATTCTAAAAGAAATTCGCAAGCCAAATTTTGAAAATTCAAAAATTCCTTTAGACGAAGTATATCATATCATAAAACAATTTTTTTTGCAAGCACATAATCATATATTTTCATCAATTTGTCATATAAGTTGGCTTTTACAGAGTAGTTTTGCCATTTTTATCACTTTTTATATGAATAAGAGGCATTTTTTGTTAAAAAATGTGACAAAAACGAACTATTTTTAGGTCAATATTTTCACATTTAATTAAAACAAGAATTACAATATCTCATAAAAATTTCATATTTAATTAAAATAAAAAATTACAATATTCCATATTTAATTAAAATAAAAAATTATCAACTTCCCCACATAACTCATAGATAATTTTATCTTGTTATCAGTCATGAAAGATTAACAAACTCCTATTAGATGTCAAAAATAATCTTTTTAATATTTACGTGACAAGGAAAAAAGCAGTCCATTATAATCTTTTTACATTATTTGACAAAAAAAAGTAGTCCATTCGGACTACTTTAAAAAGTCAAATTTTTAGTTTTTTCACTTTTAAACTTTAAAAAAGTTAGGGTTTTGCCGTCTTTTTCGTTTTTATTTTGCGAACAATGGCTCTTGCAATAAAAAACAAAATTCCCGCCAAGATACACGCTAAAAAGGCATAGAAGAATATGAGGGTTGCATCACCGAAAAACGAACTTACAAGGGTTATAATAAGTCCAGCAACAACATTGCCCAAAATAACAGTTGTTGTTGCTTGCCAAAAATTGAGTCCCAACGCCACCGCCAAACAGGCCCCCGTCCACACACCTGTAAACGGGAATGGAAGTGCCACAAAAACGAATACAGAGGCAATTCTCTTTTTAAGAGAGTTCGTTTTTTTGTCATTTTTGCTTTCAAAATTTTCTTCGCTTTTTGTCAAATTTTTACCATTTTCTTTGCTAAGATTATTCAAACAATCATCACTTTTTATATCATTTTTTAATTGATTTTTGTCCATATTTTGATTGTTTTTTATGTAGTTTTTATCAAAAATTGCCTCATTTTTGGTCAAAATTTGGTCATTTTTTGCCACTTTTTCGCTAGTTTTTTCATCATTTTTTGCTAATTTTTGGTCATTTTCTATTGAATTTTCGTCAATTTTTATAACAATTTTGTCGTCATTTTCACTCAAATTTTCTGATAAATTTTGCTCATTTTTATCCAAATTTTGCTCGGCAATTTCCTGCTCAACTTTTTGTTTCTTGCTGTTTACTCGCTCCTCAATTTTTTGCCCCAAACGCCTAAAAAGTTTTGTCTTTTTAAGAAAATTTATAATGGGCTTATAAAGTAAAACAAGAATTGGAACAACTATGCTACTTCCAATAAGACCTGCAAAAAAAGCATTCAACAAGCCCAAAGATTCCGCCCCCCAAATTTGCGAGGACATAGAAAAAGGTATTGCTCCTTTCAGTTCAATTACAGGCACCATTGCTATTAAAATTGTTGCAAGCCACACATTGTTTCCAAACAAATTGTGAAATAGTTGCTCAATAAATTGTGTCATAATATCCTTCTTTAGTTATAATCTCTGTCATTTGGTTTTTGTGGAAATTCCACCCCAACGCCATATTGTTCAAGGTCAACTGTTGTTGAATAACTGAGGAATGTTTCAAAGGAATTTTGGGAGGCTTTTTGGTTGTTTTCTAGGTGATAATTTAGGGCAAAGTGCGTGATATAGTTCTTGTTTGAAATGCCATATTCCACGCTATATCCCATAAGCAAGTCTGTTGACTTGTCACTTAAAGCAAACATTTTTGGATTTGATTGCAAATCGCTTACTTCCTTAAAATTTGCCATAAGTGCGTTACATTCGCTGGAATTTGCAGAAAGCCTGTAATAGTCCACTTCCTCATAATTTTTGTAAAGCACGCCCGAAAGTGAGTCTTGTTGAATTGAAATGAATTTTGTATAAATATTTTGTGGAGGAATGGAGGCATTGAATTTTGTTCTTGTTTGTGATTGTTCTGTGCCGTCTGAATAAGTTACAAGAGTTCTATAAACTGTGCTTATTGCCCCATTTGCAACATAAATATCTGTTAATTTTTCTTGCAAAACATTGTCAATATATTTTGTTGTTTCAATCATAGAGTTGGTGTCTTTTGTTCCAAATTGAAACAAAAACACACTTTCCTCTCGCACTTGCATATTTGTAAATTCGCCAGTATCAAAAAAGTTATAAGTCGTTGTTGCCTTATATTTTGTTTGAAGTTTAGAATCCTCCATATTTGTTCTGGCATCAGCAAGAGAAGTTAGAATTCCACTTGATGTCAGTTCGGTGCTGCCCCATGGCACACTATCAAAGGTCTTTTCGCCACAGCCAAAAAGCCCTAGTCCAAATGAGACAAAGCACATTGCAATAATAAACATTCTAAAAAACTTTTTCATACTCAAATTTTAACTTTTATTGCAAAAACTGTCAAACATATTTGCCTTTCATTCAAAAAACATTTGACATTTTTTTTATTGTGTCACAAAATATTTATAAGGAGAACGAAAAAATGATACTTGAAGATATTAAAAAAGCAAATATTGAGGCTTTAAAAGCTAAAAATAGCAACGCAAGAGCAGTGTATGGGGTTGTTATGACAAAAGCCATGCTAGAAACTGTAAAAAAACGAGAGAAAAATGAGGAATTGACTGATGCAGATATGGTTGCAATTCTTCAAAAGACAATTAAGGAACTGACAGACGAGCAAGAAAGTTTTAGAAAGGTGGGCAACACTTCACAAGCAGACCTTATTGAAGAACAAAAAAATGCCATTTCAGAATTCCTTCCTCAGATGATGAGCGAAGAAGAAATTGAAAAGGTCATTTCTTCCCTTGAAGATAAGTCTATCCCAAGTGTTATGAAGCATTTTAAGCAAAACTATGCTGGCAAGGTGGATATGTCCAAGGTCAGTAGTGTGCTGAAAAGCAAGTTTTAACAATAAATCTTTTTAACAACCCAAAGCATAAATCTTTGTGGCAAAATCTTTTGCAAAAAGAGAAGTGTTTTGTAAGTCATGCCAACCGCTTTTGTGCCTGGCATTTTTTTTCGCAAGAACATTTTGTAAATAACTTTTGCGACAGTCACTGGTGGCTTGCCGTTTTGTTCGTCATGTTCCATTTTTTTAACCGAACGGGAAACAACTTCCCTGTAGTCTGACTCAAAGTCTTTCTGTTCTTTGTGACGCTGAGATGTAAAGCCCGTTTTTGTGTCGCCGACAAGCACAGTCCCCACCTGAACACCAAATGGTGCAACTTCCAATCTCAATGCTTTTGCCCAAATGTCAACACTTGCCTTTGTTGCAGAGTAAAAAGATTGAAATGGAATGGGAATATTTCCCGCCACCGAGCCTGTTGAAATTATTTTTCCAAAGCCTTGTTTTCGCATATATGGAAGAACATTTTTTGTCATATTTACAACACCAAAAAAATTGACATCAAACAACTTTTTTATGTCTTCCATTTGTTGATTTTCCACCGAACCAGAAATTCCAAAACCTGCATTGTTTACAAGAAGGTCAATTCTGCCTTCTTTTTTGTATATGTATGAAATTGTTTCTTCTGCTTGTTCTTTGCTTGTTACATCACAACTAAGAGAAACAATTTTCTCGTCCTCAAATGTTCTGCGAGATAGTCCATAAACGACAAAATCTTTTTCTGCGAAATATTTTGCAATGGCATTGCCTATGCCACTTGAAGCACCAGTAACTACAACCACTTGTTTATTGTTCATCATCTTCTCCCTTATGTTTTTTAAGCACAAGCACGCCTTGTTTCTCGGCTTTTGTATATTTTTTTGTGTCAGATTTATATTCTTTATTCCTTCTTTCTCTGCGGGCTAGGTGTCTGTCTATTTCGTCTTGAGATAAAGGTTCTATGTGGCCGCCATTTCTCTTCCAAGAAATTAAAAACCAAATTGAAGCAATGGAAACAAGCACCACGACAAGCAAAATAATTCCACCACGGCTTACGCCAAGAAGTGAAGTTGCAACAGATAGTTGTGCTTTGATACTATTTCCCATGCTTCCTCCAAATTAAGAAATGTTAGATAGTTGTTTTTCTTGCTCGGCAAGTTCTCTTTTGTTATATTTCGTTCCAGTTACAAATCTTGAGAACCTTCTAAAACTTCTTTCAAAAAGAGATATTCCCTTGCCAGATAATTTCCAGATAATGAACATCACAAAATAAATAACAAGCAATGCTCCAAGAATTATGGCCAAAACAATGGCAGCAAATTCCCATGTGGAAAGAGGTTTTGCCTCTTCTTTTTCTACAACAAAGGCAAACTGGGATAGTTCACTTGTTGAAATAACTGCATAATTGCCACTTAAGACATATTCAACTTCCTTAACAGTTTGTGTTGGGGTGTAGTGTGTGTGCAAAATTCTAAATTTCTTGCCTTGCACAGATTCTGGAATATACATTTTCACTGTAAGTTCGCTTTCTGGCTCTATTGAAACGCCTTCCATAACAATGTCAATTTCATAAGCGAGTGCAACTTCTTCTGTTGACAAAATGTGTTTTGAATAGTTTACATCGCCATATTTAAGCCCGTCACTGGTGATTGTTGTAACTTCAAGCGACATCATTGGGTCAAAGCCGCCTTCTTGTTCTACAATAACTTGGTCAATGTCTGTTGCTTCATTCTTTTGCACAAAACTTGCAGGCTTAATTGTCATTGTGGCATATCTTGTTGCGGTTTCATAGTTGTTTGAAATGTCGTAAAATGTTGCTTTAATTTTGTAAATGCCAGGCTTCGATTGCAAATTATTGTCACTATACGCAACTTTTATGCTGCTTGAAGAAACATTTGCAACAAGGCTTTTGCTCTCGCCGTCTTCAACAAAAGTTTTGTCTTCAAAGTCTGAAATCCTATCCTCAAGAGAGGCCTTTTCAATTATCCAAACAAATTCCAAAGTCCCCGAGTGACCAGCGTGTGACCATTCGTAGTGGGTTCTATCTTTAAGTGACACAACAACTTTGTATATGCCAGCATCTCTTTGCTGATTGCCCGTCACACTCATAATGCTGCTATCAAACATTGCGTCAAATTTGAAAGTTTTAAGTTGCCCGTCATAGACATAAGTTTCGTCAAGCGGCTCTGGCTCGGTGACAACTTTTTTCATATTTTCCTTTTCGGCATAAAGGCTGTAATATTTTGCATTTGCGTCAAGGTTTTCATAATTTGCAAGATTGTTTTCTTTCAAATCACTCCAAGCGTTTTTATACATAAACATAATTTTTTCTGCCAACAGTTGGTCGTCAGAATAGTGCTTGATATCTAAAAGTTCGTCACTTGTATAGCCATAATTCACGACAAAATATTGCCTTTCTGCATCACTATCCAGTGTTGCCGTTTGGGAGTTCTCTGTGCAATAAGCCAAATACTCTTGCTTTGCAGAAGAATAACTTTGAAGAATGGATACAATTTGAGATTTATTGTCACGAGAGTAGCTTTCAATAACTTTCATCTGCTCGCATTGAGATATGTATTTTTGCTCTGCAGTCACGGTGTCTGCAAAAACACTGGTTTTTGGCATAAAGACACAGCCCATAACAAGCAGTGCCAACGCCACAAAGCAGAAAATCAAATTTTTTCCTATGCGTTTCATTGTTTTCCTCCGTTTTGAAAATCTTACACGCAAGAAGCACCTTGTCCACATTTACAACAAATTTGTGGACAAACTAATGTTATATTATTATATAAAATAATTTCCCGCATTGTCAAACAAAACGGGAAAGAAAAAATATTTTATAAAAACAATTCTCTGCCAGAGAAATT
>CAKVNA010000009.1 GCA_934776915.1 uncultured Clostridia bacterium | reverse complement strand
AGTATCTCATTCCAATAACCATAGGGCTTATGGCATTGGCTGTTATCCTTGTTATTGTTGTTGGCGTGCAAATGGCAAAAGCGGAAAACGCAAGCAAAGCAGAAGAAGCTAAAAAACGCCTTTGGGGGCTTGCAATAGGCTTTGCGTCATTTATTGTTGCGGTGTGGCTAGGTGCTTTGATTATGAACAACATTCCAGAAATCGTTAAAGGACTTCAAGACATCTTTAACCCAGGTGACGGCTGGCAAGAAGTAGAAAAAACAGACGCCTTTATCCACCTTATGAAATTCAACTTGAAATTGTAACAAAAGATTAGCAAAAACACACACAAAAATCTCAAAAACTACTTTAGAGAGGTGAAAAATGAATTTAACTCATATGCTTGGTGACTTACTTGGGATTGAGAAGTATCTTCACGGGGTGGGATATTGGCTAAATGAAGCCTTAAATTTTATAGGATGGGCGTTTTATGCCATTTTCACAGGCGTTGGCATGCTTATTGATTTTGTCCTAAGTCTTTTTAAAAGATTTGCTGGAATTGAAGAAATGGAACTTATGGCAAGATATGGAGAAAAGACATATGCAATAAAAGTTGGTGGTGAAGGGAATTGGACAGATATTACATATGCTTTCATAACCAGTGAGGCAGTTCGCACAACATTTTGGACAATTTTTGCAATGTGCATTGCACTTCTTGTTGTTTTCACAATTTTTGCAATAGTCAAGTCAGAATTTTCAACCGATGTGAAAAATGCTGCCAAACTTCCAATTCTTGAACGTGCAGTTAAATCTGTTATAAACTTCCTTCTTATCCCAGTCTTGTCACTCGCAAGTTTGTATGGCGCAAATATGCTTACAAAAGCAGTTTACTATTCTTTTAACACTAGTTCCGAATACTATATTACAAATGTTGTTTTTAACGCTGGGGCAACCCAAGCAAATAGGGCTGCGCTTGATGATGGCTTTGCAAACTTTTTGCTAGCAAGTGATACTGTTTATTTTGCTAGAGAGGATCATGTCAAGCCCTTTGACGCTATGAGTTATGTTTTGAATACTTATTATGCGAAAACTGGCAATATAACGATAGAGAAGTGTACAAAGGGTGCTGGTTGGACAGAGGAAAACCTTTCAGATTTTACGGTTGAGAATATAGGGACTTTTTCGCTAACCACCGATGTTGATGAGTTAATTGGTTATAAGGATTCAGATCCGTATGGAGTTTATGCGGTGATTAGTGAAAAAGATAAATACTACGCCAAGCAAGGAAGTCCAAACACTGCGGGCTACATGTACTATCTTCCAAATGTAGAATATCAGAAAGGTCATGCTTATTGGTATGTATATAGAATACAAGCCCCAGTAACAATACAATATCTAAGTCAAGAAGAAGGCTTCCAACAAAAAATTTCGACAATTGCGTGGGGCGGAATGGGTAGTGAAGACGCTTATAAAATAAGGGCGCTTAGTGTAGAGTCCAACAATATGGGTAGATATGTGATACAAGCAAGTCGCTCCGTGAAAGTCTTTGGCGAAAAATATGAAAAAACAGTCATAACTGCAGACGATGTAACAAGTTGGGAAACTGACGACAATGGTCTAAGGTTTTGTGTGAGCCTTGAAGACTCAATGAAAGAATACATTGCAGCAGTTGCCACAGATTATATGACCGCTATTAAATCTCTAACTCAAAAAGAGGCAGCAAAAAGTTATGTAACTTTGTGGGATGTTCTTCATTCAGAATATGATGTTGAGGGGGAAAATCCAATATTTGGGCTGGTTAAACCTTCAAAAACAAAAGAGAGTATTCAAGCCATATCCAAGCAACAACGTGAAAAACTTGTTGAATTTATCAATAGAATTTTTGTTGGTTATGGCGACGGAACAGGTGCCTATTGTAAAAGAGTAAAAGAAGTGAATGGGCAGGGAACAATATCCTTTATGACCGATGAGGAACGAAAGGCTGATTTGGAGAAAGATATAGACGAGCAAAACATAGATGTTTCTTCTGCAACATTGCATATTGAAAAAAGTTCATTCTCACAAAGGTCTAACGAGCAAGAAAACGCTGAAGGCTGGACCTATACAGTTGACTGGCAACAACAATTCTGGAGTCCTTCAGTCTATTCTGGCGAAGCAGTTATGGACATTGGACTTGTTGGATATTTCTACAAGTTTAACAACATGAACCTTGTTATGATGTTGTTTGGAATGGTGGCGATTGCTTGGCAATATTTCAAACTTATTTTGGTGTTTGTGAAGCGTGCGTTGGAAATGGTCTTGTTGTTCCTTATGGCTCCAGTGGTAACAGCTATTGCTCCGCTTGACAAGGGCAATGCGGAAAACAGTTGGCGAAGCAACTGGATAAAACAACTGACAATGACTGCCGTTCCAGTGTTTGCAATTAACATTTTCTTCACCATTGTTCCGCTTGTAACATCGATTGCTCCATTTGGGACAACAGTTGGTTCAATTATCAACCCACTTCATTTAACTTACAACGCATTTGTGTCAATTATATTCATTTATGTTGGCGTAAGCATGATAAACAGAGCCTCACAACTTTTGGCAGGTTTCCTTGGCACAGAAGATATGATAGCCCAAGGCAAAGACTTAACTGGCAAAGCAACCGGTGTTGTTGGCACAGCAGCCAAAGGCGCCGCCCTCGTGACAGGTGTAGCCCTCGCAGGCCCAGCCGCAGCAATTAAACTTGGCTTAGGTGGAATTTCTGGAAAACGTGCAGCAAATGCTAGTCGAGCGGCAAGCAGAAAAGCAGCGCTTTCAGACATAGACGACCAAATCAAAGAAGCAAAAGAAGCGGGCGATAGTGATAGAGTTTTTCAACTTGAAAGATATCGTGATAATTATGACGCATACAAGGCAAATAGTGCCGGTGGACAACAATTTTCTAAGGCACAAAAGGATAAGGCTCTTGAGAAATTAGGTGCTGCTCAAAAGGCAAAAGAGAGTGATGAGGCTGACCTTGCAAAATTGAGAGCGGAACAAGAAAGCCTTGCTTCTGTTCCAATGCAAATGGGCAGACAAAAGAAATGGAATGCCGAAGAAAAGAAAGCATGGGAAGATAAAAAAGCGGACATTGAAGCACAAATTGCACAAAAACAAAGTGACATTGCAGAGAAAAATGCAACGATTGCAGATGCTCAAAGGCAGGCTCAATATTATGCGAACGACGAGAGATTTTATTCTGGATTTAGTGCAGCAGATGAAATGGCAAAGGATGCTCGTAAAAACGGCGTAACTATAGACGGCAAAAAATATATCGGCTCCAAAGCAAGACGTGAAAAATCTCTTGTTGAAGATATTAGGGAAGTCCAGAAAGGATATGACAAGACTATTGGCAAGTTTATGAAAGAAACTCCAATTATTAAAAGTACTGTTGGCGGGGCAGTTAACTGGGCTGTTGACAAGATGCTTTTAGGTTCTTTGGGGGTTGTTGGACAAGTTGCAGATAGAAAATTTAGTGATGTCCCAAAAAATCTTACTGATTTTGTAAGCGGTATTGATAAAACTGGCGGCGGAATACTTGAGAGAGTTCTTGACCCTGGCAAACTTGGAAAGGATATTTCTACAGCAGACGAAAACAAAAAACGTGAAACCCAAAAAGAAGAAAAAACACGTGCTGAAATTTGGGAAGAAAATGCAAAACGTGAAAAAGAAAAAATGAAAGCAGAAGAAAAAGCAATGGCTGACATGAAGAAGAAAGAAGAAACCATGCAACAACTTCGTGACTGGGAAACTTACAAAATGGGTGGATTTAATATCACTGGCGACAAGGTGAATGTTAATACCGACAGAAACGAAACGGTTGCTAAAAACTACAAATCAGTCATTGACAAGCGTGCTGAAGAAGATTATAAGAAGGAAGTTCACAAGACAGATAAAGACTTTGAAAAGTTTAAGCAAATGCTTAAAGAAATGGAAGACGAGAACAAGAAGAAGGCACAGAATGTTAAAATTGACCCAAGGGATAAGGGCTTTGGCGAGCAAGTAATCAAAGCTATGAAAAAAATCAATGCTCAAAGCAATCGTGAACTAAAAAATATCAATTCGGGAATTGCTTCTTTGACAAAGACTATTCAAACAATGATAGATAAAATGTCATAACAAAAGAAAAATGCCAAATTTTGATAAAAACAACAGAAAAAATAACAGATTATTGTTAAATTTCTCCCTGCCAAAAGGTGGGGAGAAACCTTAAGGGGTGAGATATGATAAGATACATTCCACGAAAAACGAAAGTTAGAATGGAGTTCGCAAAGGGAATAACTTTGCCAGATATTATTATTGCAGTTTTGGGAATTGTGGGGCTTTTGGTCCTCATTTTGGCAAACTTTCAATACAACATATACATTGCCTTTGCGTGGGCGTGTCTAGTTTTGATTTTGTTCCTAAAAATCAATGACGTCCTAAGAGTTTATGCGACAATAGGGCTGCTTTTGCGTTTTGTAGCGTTTAAAAAGAAGTATAACAAAGCAGATGTTGACTCAAAGACCAAACAGCCAAAAATTAAGAAGATTATTTCATTTGAAGGCATTGTAAAGGACAAATTTATTGACTTTAAGGACTATTATGGCATGGTGCTTGAGATAAAGCCTATTGAATTTGGACTTTTGAACGAACAAAAACAAGAAATGGTCATTGCCTCATTTGCAAACGCACTCCGCCGTGTAACTGGCGAGCAAAGTGGCAGCATTTTGAAATTGAGTAAAGCCCTAGTTTTTGACGACTACATAACTGGCGAAGACAAGAAATATGACGACCTTATGGAACTTCAATATGAAAACGAAATGACCGAACAAGAGGTTCTTGCTCGTGCTGATGTTTTTGAAAATCGTGTTTCGCAACTGGAAACAATGAACCGTGACGAAAAAGTTTATAAAGACTTCTTTTACATTGTGCTTTATGACAAGGATAAAGACGCACTTGAATCAACAGTAGACGGCATTGTAAACACTCTTGGAAACTCAGTTGTTCCACTTATTGCAAAAAAACTTAGAGATAAGGAACTTACTGTTTTCCTAAGAGCAAACTTCGGCAGATATTTTGACGAAAGGGACCTTGAAAGCACTCCAAGAGATCAATATTCAAACTGGGCAATGCCAGAAAATATCCAATTTAAAGTCGGCAAAACAATCATTAACAAACAACCATACAGAACATTTACAATTACAGACTATCCACTTGAAGTTGGCAACGCATGGGGAGCACCGTTCTTCCTTTTGGACAGAACCAATGTGTGCGTAAACTTCCGTCTTGTTCCCAAAGACCAAGGTGAAAGACGAATTGACCGATCCATCATTGAAATGGAAGGGAAAATGGAGAATGTTTATAAGAGCAGTAAAAGAATTGAAAATGAAATTCAGTTAAAAACTCTTACAGACCTTCTTCAAATGTTGAAAAAGAACAACGAGCAACTTTTTGAAGTCACAACCCACCTTTTCTGCGAGGACTCAGCAAAAAAAGAAGTTAGGGCAATTTTAAGACAAAATGGCTTTAAATATACAGATATGTTCGGAAGACAAGTTGACGCTTTTATCAGCCGCAATCCTTCTGCACTTGACACAGTAACTCAACACAAGCGTGAAATTCCAACCACAACTTTTGCCGCAATTTTCCCATTTATCTCGGGCGCTTTGCTTGACGAAAAAGGCTTTTATATCGGCTACAACGAATATCCAGTTTTTGTTGACTTCTTTAAGCGTGATAGGGAAAGAGCAAACAGTAATGTTATGATTATTGGGAAATCTGGTGGTGGAAAATCTTACGCCACAAAAACCCTTCTTACAAACTTAGCCTGCGACAACACAAAGGTTTTCGTTCTTGACCCAGAAGACGAATACACCCCGCTTTGCCACAATATGTGCGGGAAATTCCTTGATGTTGGCTCGTCAAAAAGCGGGCGATTTAACCCATTCCACATTATGACAACTCTTGACGCAGACGAAGGTGGTTCAGACGACTCCTATTCCACCCACTTGCAATTTTTGGAAGAGTTCTTTAAAATAATTTTGCCGGGCATGCCTTCAGAAGCCTTTGAAGTGCTGAATGCCCTTATCATTGAAAGTTACAGACGAAAGGGAATAAACGCTCAAACACCTCTTACAAAACTTAAACCAGAAGACTTCCCTATATTTGACGACCTATATCAAATTACACTTGAAAAACTGAAAACGGAAAAAGACGAGTATCAAAAGAAAAATCTTCAAACCGTTGAAACTTACATCTCTAAATTTGCCACAGGCGGCAGAAACAGTAACCTTTGGAATGGACCAACATCTATTGCAACAAAAGAAAACTTTGTAACATTTAACTTCCGTTCACTTCTTGCAAACAGAAACCAAGTTATTGCAAATGCACAAATGCTTTTGGTGTTCAAATATTTGGATAACGAAATTATTAAAAACAAAGACTTTAACGATAAATATCATGCAAACAGACACATTGTTGTTGCCGTTGACGAGGCTCACGTGTTCATCAACCCAAAACACCCAATCGCTCTTGAGTTTATGGCACAAATGGCAAAGCGTATTCGTAAATATGCTGGAATGCAAATTGTTATTACGCAGAACATCAAGGACTTTGTAGGAAGCCCAGAAATTCAGCGTCAGTCAACTGCTATTATTAACGCAAGCCAGTATTCATTCATCTTTGGTCTTGCTCCAAATGATGTCACCGACCTTATTGAACTTTACAGAAATGCTGGTGAAATCAATAAGGAAGAACAAGATAATATTGTTACAGCGGGTGTTGGTCAAGCGTTCCTAATCTCGGGTGCATTATCCAGAACTTCAGTTAAAATTGAGGCAAGTGAAACAGTTGTGAGGTTGTTTTCATAACTTTTTGGCAGGGTTTTCCTGCCTTTTTGCCCTTTATTTAGCGATTTTTTGGTCAAACAACACAAAAATAAATTTCCTATTGAAAGTATGGAAAAAGTGTGCTATTATATGTGTAATAAAACAAAGTGAGGGATAAAATATGGATTATGTTTACAACAGAGAAAGATTTGACGATGCGCTTTATAATATCTTTTCAAAGTATGCAAAGTCAGTTTCACTTGATTTCTCAGAAAACAAAGTTTTTTCTTCAGACGAACTAGAAGCGGCTGGTTTTTTGCCAGAACAATTTTCCACACAACAAAAACTTGAAGGCGCAAGAATTTTCAACGACTGCGCTCGAGGTGGACAATCTTTTGAGGAATTTGTAAAATATATGGAATTCTCAAGCAAAGGCATCAAGACAAAAGGCTATGACTCTTTTGCAAGGATTTTGTCAGAAGAAGTTTTGGGCAAACCACGCAAATTTCAAGGTGAAGCGTCTTTTGAAGACATTTGCTCATTCTTTGAAAACGGAAGCCTAAGCACATACAGACCACTTCTTAAGAAAATTAACAAACAAGCAAAACTTGCCTCAAAGGGAAAACTTGACGAAGACAAGGCAATTTCTCCAACAGCATTTATGAGGATGATTTCCGCCGCTTGCAACATTAACAATGCTTTCCAAAGAACAGAAGCAGGCGACCGCCTTTTCCAAAATCAACAAGCAAATGGAGTTTTCTCATACAATCACATCACAAATAGTTACATAAATGGCAATGTGGCTTCAAACCTTTTGAACAAAGGCTATACAGAAGAAGACCTTGCAAAAATTGATGAAGACATTTATAAATGTGCAGAAAAGCACGATATGCGACTTGGAAGAAGAAAAGCAAGTGACAGAATTTCACTTCGTGAAAGATTTACAACTTACAGAAGCAAAGACTTCCAAACAAATTTTATTCCAAGCAACGCTGTTGCATATGACGACCTAACAAAAATTTTCAGAAGCAATCTTCTTGCTCCATATGCTTTGGAAGAAATCTCACCAGAATTGCACCAAAGCCTTGAAGCAGATGTTCCAGTTTTTGCACAAGACGAAGACAACAACCTTTCTGGACAAACTGAAGACAATATCGCAAGAGCAAGGGAATATGGCAAAGTGATTGGTGATGTTTCATACAGTTTCTCAAAATTGGACGGAATTGACACTGACAACATTGAACTTGCAAAAAACATTTCTGACGAATTTGCAAGCCGTGGCGGATATGCTATGGACAAAGTTGAAGGACTTTCCACTCTTGCAGAAGTTGCAATGAGTGACGAAGTTGTAAGAAACCTTCCTCGTTCAGAAAAAATCTTCCGTGCTTATGCACCAAATGTTGACCAAAATGACATTATGCAAGTTTATGAACCAGACCTTGACCTTCCAGTTGCTGAAAGACGCTATGTTGGTTCTGGCTTTGTTAAGAACAATGGAATTATGTTCCCAGTTGACAATTTGCCAATTTCCAAAAAACAAAATGCAGTTCAAGGCGACAACATTCAATATGAACTTGATGTTAAAAATAACATTGAAAATTTGAAAGAAGATTGGGAAAAGAAATTCCATATCAGTTTTGAACAAGTGGAAGAAGATGATATTCACTTTGGCAAAAATCCACTTGCAACTGCATTTGTGGAACGCGCTAACGCAGAATACATCAAAGAAAACAAACCACAAATTGAAAACTTTGACGATGTAAAGCAGGCAATGAAAGAACAATATGAAGCAAACATTGGCTTTGGTGAAGTTAAAAAACAACCTAAAGAGGAAGTTGCTCCAGCGGAACAAGAAAAACCACTAAATAGAAAACCATATGGCTGCAAGGATACATTGTCAGTGCAACAAGCATATGAAATTTTGATGGAAGCACTTGTAAAATCACTTGAACAATTTAAGGCAGGCAATGTTTCTGAAACTGCAAGTTTTGATGAAATTGAACGCCAAGCAAAACTTTCTCGCCAAAAGAAAGCAAAAACTGCAAAAACAACCAAAGAACCTAAAGCAAAAAAGCAACCAAAAACATCTTCAAAACAAAAAGAAGAGAAGAAAGATATTGCAAAAGAACAAGTTGAGAATGTTATGAATAACATAACAAAAGAAACAGCAGAAAAAGTCGCAGCCCCAGCCGCTGTGCAAGACGCAAAACCAAAATACAAAATGGTTCTTGATGTTGAAAAGGGAAAACTTGTTCCACAAAAGATAGAAGAAGCAGAAGAAGTTAAGAAAACTGAAACAAAAACTGCAAAGAAACAATCTAAATCACACAAGGCAATGACCGAAGAAGAAAGAATGAAACCAAACATGGCTGAAATTATGGCTTGCAGAAGTGTTGACAGACTTATCATTGACGCAGAAACAGTTGGCTTCCTAACAAGAGAAGAAGTTGCAAAATACTTGCAAATGTATTCAAAAGACAAAGACGAAAACAAAGCCCTTTTGAAAGAAGTTAAAGAACTTGTGCTTACTCGTTTCAAACAAGAAACAGAAGAAATTAAGGCAGAAGCAAAAGAAGTGAAGAAGAATATTCAAGTAATTTCTGAAGTGACTGAAGAAGCGAAAGAAGAGATTAAACAAGAAGTTAAAGAAGAAAAAGTTGAACAACCTGCAAAAGTAGCCGAAAAAGTTGAGGAAACTGTGCCAGCAGAACTTGACCTAAGTGGAATTGAAGCACCAGCAGCAGTTCAAAAGGAAAACTTCACAATCTCTGAAAAACAAGCAGCAGATATGATAACTCTTGCAGATAAAAACATTATTTCTCCAGAAAACACATTCCAAATTATGGGCATGGGAGATAGCATGCAAGAAGAAGTTAAGGAACAAAAACCTGCTAAAAAACCTACTGCAAAAGAAAGACTTGAAGCAGAACAACAAGAAAGACTTGAAAAAGCAATCAAAAGAGCAAAGAGAGCATCTGTAAAGAAAGCAAAAAAAGAAACAGTTGAAGAAGTTTCTGAAGAAATTGCTCCAAAGCAAGAAGACAAAACGAAGAAATCTTCTGGAAAATTCCTTTTCAATGGAAGATATGTATCTCGTGAGGAAATAGAAAACCTTGACGAAGAAGAAGTTGTTTCATTTGACGAAGACGATGACGAATTTGCCCCAAGCAAATAAAATCTAAAACTTTAAAATAATAGGAGGAAAGATTATGGCAAAGGAAATTGATTATAGCTTTAAAATTTTGGAGGAAATTTTGACACTCAAAAAATATTCCTCAAGAGAAGAAGTGATGACTGCAGGGCAAGTTATGGTGAACATCGCTGACAAACACGAAGATTGCTCCGACAAATTGAAAGAAGCCTATCACGAAGCATACAAAAAATTGGACACATTGTCCTTTGATGAAATGAACGAAATTATCGACATTTTGTCATCATATGACGATGAAGACTAATTAAGAAGAAATTTTTGCAAAAAGTGTGGGGTGACCCGCATTTTTTGTTGCAAGGATATTTGACGAGTCGAGCAGATTTTGTTAAAATATTTATATGGAAAAAAAATATAAACGATGCCCTAGATGTGACAGAAAACTGCTTTCTGCGGACGCAAGATGTGATATGTGTGGTCTGATTTTTGAACGCCTTTCTCACGCCACAAACAGAGCAGGGAAAGTCGCTCTAAAAAATCACGAAGAAAACAAAGTAGTTTATACAACAAGTTGTCCCGATGTTAACAAATGGAAGTTGCTTTTATGTGCAATTTTTGGTGGTTGGTTTGGTTTGCAATATCAAAAAGTCGGCAGAAATAAGATGTTTCTATTCATGCTCGCCTCGTTCTTTATGCTCATCGCTTTCACCGCCATAAGTCTAACTCCCTCGTTTGCACAATTTGTTTTTACAAATAAATACTTGGGGCTTTTTGCATGGGCGTTAGTTTTTCCTGGGTCTGTTGGCTTTGTTTTGTGGGTGGTGTCAGTTTTTCAAATATTGTTTAACACTTTCAAAATTCCCGTTTCCATTGACGAGGAATACATTGTTCAAGACGAAAAAGTGGCAAAAGAGTTGATTAACGAAGCAAAAAGGAATAAAAAAACAAAAAAATCACACAAAAAGTAATGTTTTTTGCAGAATTTTTCTGTCTGAGAGCATTTTTGGAACAAAAATATATTATTATTTAATAAAAATTTGATTAAAATTATAGTTTTATCTCGAAAATCATGATTAAACATAAGTAAAAATGAATTTCTGAGAAGCAAAAGTTAAATAATTAACTTGAATTGGAGAAAAAATGGAAGAAAAAACAACCGTTGTAGTTGGAATGAGCGGTGGAGTTGACAGTGCTGTTTCCGCCTTGCTCCTGAAACAACAAGGATACAATGTCATTGGGCTTTTTATGGATAATTGGGAGGAAAAGGACGACACCGGCGTCTGCACCGCAACAGAAGATTATGAAGATGTCAGACGAGTTTGCGAAACAATAGGTATCCCATATTATTCAGTCAATTTTTCAAAGGAATATTGGGACAGAGTTTTTGTTCACTTTCTTAGCGAATATGAAAAGGGCAGAACTCCAAATCCAGATGTTTTGTGCAATAGAGAAATTAAGTTTGGGCCATTCCTTGAATATGCCAAAATGCTTGGAGCGGACAAAATCGCAACTGGACACTATTGCAAAGTGGAAAAAATCGGCAAATATTATCAACTTAAAAAAGCGTTCGACAAATCAAAAGACCAAAGTTATTTCCTAAATCAACTTTCACAAGACCAACTTTCACAAGTTATATTCCCATTGGCGGACATTCCAAAAACAAAAGTGAGGGAACTCGCCGAACAATACAATCTCGCGAATGCCAAGAAAAAAGACAGCACAGGTGTTTGCTTTATTGGAGAAAGAAACTTTAAAAACTTTTTGAAACATTACATTCCAGCCACATCGGGCGATATTGTTGACACAAATGGAAATGTTGTTGGACATCATGATGGAGTATTATATTACACCTTGGGACAGCGTAAAGGCTTGAACATTGGTGGAAAGGCCGGTGGAAATGGCGAAAGATGGTTTGTTTTGGACAAAGATGTTAAAAATAATCGCCTAATTGTCCACCAAGGAGAAGACGACAAACTATTCAGCAACTATCTTTTGGCAAAAGAATTTAATTGGATTCCACATACCCCAGAAAAACAAACATTTGATTGCCTTGCAAAATTCCGTTATAGACAACCAGACCAAGCAGTTACTGTTTATATAGAGGGAAATGTTGTTAAAATTGTATTCAAAGAGCCTCAACGAGCAGTTACCCCAGGACAGTATGTTGTGCTTTATGACGAACAAGAAAATTGCCTAGGAGGCGGGGTTATTGACCAAGTTTTCAAATAAAATTGTATGCAACTTAATTGCAAACTCTACAAATTGTAGAATTTGTGCAAAAACAAGTTGCATATTTTTTTTTAATATACTAAAATGAATGTATGGAAGAAAATTTCACTCAAAATCAAATATATGAAAATGACGAAATAAGAACTGTGATTGCAAAGAATCTTGTCTATTTTAGAAAGGCAAGCAAGCTCACACAACTTGAGCTTGCAGAAAAACTTTTGTATTCCGACAAAAACATTTCCAAGTGGGAGCGTGGTGAAGCAATCCCAGACATCATTGTCTTAAGTCAACTTGCAAATTTGTATGGCGTGACGGTTAATGACTTTTTGTGTCCACATTCTGAGGGAGAAATCTCTGTGGTGAAAAACGAAAAACACAAAACAAAAATCTTCTCAACCAAGCAACTTATGATAACCTTGCTTTCAACTGGGCTTGTGTGGCTTGTTGCCGTTGGTTTATTTTGCATTTGCTTTAATTTTATCCCAGCATTAAAAGATGAAAGTTGGAAAATTTACATAATGGCAATTCCAGTTTCATTTATTGTGTGCCTCGTGTTCTCAAGCATTTGGTGCACTAATATGTTAAATTGCATTTTTGTTTCATGCCTAACATGGTCAACGGCGTTAACATTCTACATTTGTTTGCCGCTTGAATTCAGTTGGTTATCATTTATTCTCGCAATTCCAGTCCAAATTTTGGCTCTTTTGTGGTTTTTCTTTAGAAAAATTAGGGACAAACAGAAACTAAAAGAAGGCTCAAAATGAAAACACTTTTGAGTGAGAAGCAAGGCAAATATGTTGAGGAAAGGTCACGATTTTTGTCTTTTAGTTTTTCAGTTCAATCAAAAAATGAAGTTACACAAATATTGTCAAACATCAAAAGTGAACATCCATCATGCAGACATATTTGTTATGCCTATAGAATTTTTGACAAGGCACTTCTTGAGCGTTCATGCGAAGATGGTGAGCCAGGTGGAACTGCAGGTTCTCAAATATTGCAACTGCTTAAGGAAAATGATGTTATAAATGTTCTGTGCGTTGTTGTAAGATATTTTGGGGGAGTGAAATTGGGGACTGCAAATTTGGGCAGAGCATACAAGGAAACTGCTCGTCAAACACTTGCAGAAAACCTAGTTGAAGTGCAATTAAAAACCCTTTATATCGGATTGTGTGATTATCCACTTTTTGCTCAAATAAAACAAGAATGTGACAAAAGAGAAATCAAATTTGAAAATGTAATTTATGATAACAATGTAAGATTTGAAGTTTATCTTTCCAATGAAAATTATCTTTGGTTAAAGGGAATTGTTTCACTTGAGATAACTGACAAAACACAGTATTCATGCTGAAAGTAGCGATTATAATTTTCAAAAAATATACGAAAAAAAGCAAAAAATTGATGTGTGATTATGTATGAGGTGAAAATTGCAAATAACTAAAATTGAAGTGCAGAAACGCAATAAAAATAGGGTAAATTTGTATCTTGACAATGAGTTCTTTTGTGGTTTATCACTTGAAACGATTATGAGAAATCACTTGAAAGAAGGACAACAAGTATCCGAACAAAACATTGAATATCTAAAGAATGAAACTGAAAAACAAGTTGCTTTGGAAAAGGTAACAGGATACATAGCAAAGTGTCAAAAAACAAAGAAACAAATAAATGATTATTTGCTAAAAAAGGACTTTGAAGAGGATATTGTGGAATATGTCCTAGGGAAATTAGGTGAATATCATTTTGTTGATGACGAACTGTTTGCAAAAAATTATGTCAAATCAAAAAGCAAAAGTTGTGGCAAGAGAAAACTTGAATATGAATTAAAACATAAGGGTGTTGAG